>JAUSJX010000167.1 GCA_030647435.1 Candidatus Rokuibacteriota bacterium | reverse complement strand
GCCACCTACGTCACGGGGCAGACCATTCACGTGAACGGCGGTCTGTACATGTAGCACCGGTTCTCTTGGGGAGACGCAGCATCGGCGGGGAGACGCAGCATTGGCGGTGTGAGTCCAATCCACGCGGTAGCGGGAGGTGTTCATGGCAAAGCCGGTTGAGGAGCGAGTCAAAGAGATCATCGTCGAGCAGCTCGGGGTGGAGGAGGACGAAGTCAACCCCAACGCGAAGTTCATCGAGGACCTGGGGGCCGACTCGCTCGACACCGTCGAGCTGGTGATGGCCTTCGAGGAGGAGTTCGACCTCGAGATCCCCGACGAGGACGCGGAGAAGATCACAACCGTCGGGGACGCCATCAGCTACATCAAGGAGAATCAGTAGCCGGCGACCGGCCGGAGCCCATGGCCATGGACAAGCGCCGCGTGGTGATCACCGGGGTGGGAGCCGTCACGCCCGTGGGGAACACGGCGGACGAGTTCTGGGCCGCCCTCGTCGCGGGCCGCTCGGGGATCGGCCCGATCACCCGGTTCGACACGACAGGCTACGCCACGCGCATCGCCGGCGAGGTCAAGGGCTTCGACCCGCTCAAGTACATCGACAAGAAGGAGGACCGCAAGTTCGACCTGTTCCTCAAGTACGCCGTCGCCTGCGCGGTGATGGCGGTGGAGGATGCGGGACTCAAGACGGATCGCGTGGACGCCACGCGGTTCGGGGTGCTGGTCGGCTCGGGCATCGGGGGCCTCGAGACCCTGCTCGACAACTACGAGACCCTCAGGACGAAGGGGCCCGACCGCGTCTCGCCCTTCTTCATCCCGATGATCATCATCAATATGGCCTCGGGCGTGATCTCCATGCGCTTCGGCGCCAAGGGGCCGAACTCGTCGGTGGTGACGGCCTGTGCCACGGGCAACCACGCGATCGGCGAGGCCATGAGGATCATCGAGCGCGGAGACGCCGACGTGATGATCGCCGGCGGCGCCGAGGCCATCATCATCCCGCTGACCATCGCGGGCTTCTGCCAGATGAAGGCCATGTCGACGCGGAACGACGAGCCGACGAAGGCGTCCCGTCCATTCGACGCCGAGCGCGACGGTTTCGTGTGCGGCGAGGGCGGGGGGCTGGTGGTGCTGGAGTCGCTGGAGCACGCCAGGAAGCGCGACGCCCGCATCTACGCCGAAGTCGTGGGCTACGGCATGACCGGTGACGCGCATCACATGACGGCGCCCGACCCCGAAGGCGACGGCGCCGCGCGCGCCATGGCCGCCGCGCTCCGCGACGCCTCGCTCGAGCCCTCCGCCGTCGGCTACATCAACGCCCACGGCACCTCCACGCCCTACAACGACAAGTTCGAGACCATCGCCATCAAGCGCGTGTTCGGCGACCATGCCAAGAAGCTCGCGGTGTCCTCCACGAAGTCCATGACCGGGCATCTCCTCGGCGCGGCCGGCGGCATCGAGGCCATCGCGACGGCCTTCGCGCTGCACCACGGGGTGCTGCCGCCGACGATGAACTACGAGAAGCCCGACCCCGACTGCGATCTCGACTACATCCCGAACCAGGCGCGCAAGCAGGATGTCGAAGTGGCGCTCAGCAACGCCTTCGGCTTCGGCGGTACGAACGCGACGCTGGCCTTCCGGAAGTACCGCCCCTAGGTGACGGCCGGGCCCGACGCGCGGGAGTCCCTCGGCGCCCGCCTCGGCCACGCATTCCGCGACGCTCTTCTGCTCCAGCAGGCCCTGACCCACAGCTCCTTCGCCAACGAGCATCCCGGCACCCGCGACAACGGCGGGCTGGCCTTCCTCGGCGACGCCGTGCTGGCCCTCGTCGTCGGCGAGCACCTCTGGCGGGCCTTCCCCGACGAG
The DNA here is from genome assembly GCA_030647435.1 of Candidatus Rokuibacteriota bacterium. Taxonomy (NCBI): domain Bacteria; phylum Candidatus Rokuibacteriota; species Candidatus Rokuibacteriota bacterium. The sequence continues at coordinate 63,828 of JAUSJX010000167.1, read as the reverse complement.
CCCGAGGGCGTGCTGACCCCGATGCGCGCCGAGCTCGTCTCCGGCGCCAACCTCTGCCGCTGGGCCGTCACCATCGGGCTTGGTCCCGTTTTGCATTTGGGCCGCGGCGAGGAGCAGACGGGCGGGCGCGAGAAGGAATCGGTGCTGGCGACGGCGCTCGAGGCCGTGCTCGCGGTCGTGTACCTCGAAGGCGGGCTCGAAGCGGCCCGCCGCGCGGTGGCCTCCCTGGCCCTGTGGTAACGTGAGTCCATGCGCTTCTGGCCCTTCGGACGGCGCCGCGCCGCCGCCCCCGCGTCCGCCGATTCCTCCGCTTTCGCAGTCGCCGAGCTCGGCCCGCAGCTCGAGGGCGTGCTCGCGGTCGAGCAGGTCAGGGGCGAGGGGCACGCGGTCGCTTTTGGCGGGCGCCTCCTCCTGCCGCCCTCGCCCGCCGTGACCGAGCTTGTGGCGCGCTTCCGCCCCTTCGGCTACACGCCGTTCCTCCAGGCGGGGCAGGGGCTGACCTGGGTGCGGGCTCTGCCCTTCGTGGACGTGGACGTGCCGTCGCGCCCGCGCATCAACATCATCCTCTTCCTGCTGACCGTGGTGTCCACGCTCGTGGCGGGGTCGGGAGCGTTCTTCGCCTTCGACCCGTTCGCGGAGCCGCGCCGGCTGCTCGAAGGCGTTCCGTTCGCCTTCACCCTGCTCGCCATCCTCGGCACCCACGAATTCGGCCACTACTTCACCGCGCGGGCCTACGGCGCCTCCGTCAGCCTGCCGTATTTCATTCCCGCGCCGCCGCCGTTGCTTTTCGGCACGCTGGGCGCCATCATCCGCATGCGCTCGCCCGCGCGCGACAAGAACTCGCTCTTCGACATCGCGGCCGCCGGCCCGCTGGCCGGGCTCGTGGTGGCGCTGCCGGCGCTCTGGATCGGCCTCGGCTGGTCGAAGGTGGGGGCCGTGCCGTCCGGCGGGAGCGTGACGTTCGGCGACTCGCTGCTCATGCGCTTCATGACCTGGCTCGCGTTCGGACCGCTGCCGGCCGGGTACGACGTCTTCGTCCATCCGGTGGCTCTCGCGGGCTGGGTCGGGCTCTTCGTCACGGCGCTCAACCTCTTCCCGGTCGGCCAGCTCGACGGCGGGCGCATCGCGTATGCGTTGTTCGGAGCACGGCACAGGCAGATCTCGATCGCGACCTTCGTCGGCCTGCTGGCGCTCGGCGCCGTCACGGGGGCGGGCAACTGGTTCGTCTGGGCGTTTCTGCTCTTCTTCGTCATGGGCTTCCGGCACCAGCCGCCGCTCGACGACCTGTCACCGCTATCCCCGGGGCGCTACGCCGTGGGCTTCTTCTGCCTGTTCCTGCTTATCCTATTGATCCCGCCCGTTCCCATAGCGATACAGTAGCAGGCCGCCGATAAGGGGCCATCTGCTTCGTTGGCGCCCTCGACCGCAGGCTCACCGTACAGGGGTACGCCTCGCCTGCGATCTTCAGGCGCCGCCTCGCATTTGACCCCTTCTCGACAGCCTGCTCCGGCCGCGCTGCCTATTGCCTCGGAGGGCGAACCCCGCTAAGATTCGTCAGCCTCGCCCCGCCGCCAGTCGCGGCGATTCCCCGAGACCTCCGAGGAGGAAGAGTGGCCGACCAGGCGGACCCGAAGGGGCTCGAGGCGCTCATTCGTAAGGGCGCGGTAGACACCGTGCTGACGGTGTTCCCCGACGGGCTCGGCCGCCTCATGGGCAAGCGTGTCGTCGGCCGCTACTTCCTCGATCACGTTCTGGGCGACGGCGTCCACGCCTGCATCTATCTCTTCACGGTGGACATGGAGATGGAGCCCCTGCCGGGCTTCACGCTCACGTCATGGGAACGTGGCTACGGCGACATGAAGATGGTGCCGGAGTTGGCGACGTGGCGCCTGATCCCGTGGCTGCCCAAGACGGCGCTGGTCTTCTGTGACGTCTATACCGAGGAGGGCCTGCCCATCGAGGAGTCGCCGCGCTGGGTGCTCAAGCGGCAGATCGAGCGGACGCGCAAGCGCGGCTGGCTGGTCAAGACCGCATCGGAGCTCGAGCTCTACCTCTTCCGCGAGTCCTTCGACGAGGCGCGGGCCAAGCGCTACCACGGCCTGACGCCGGTCTCCAACTACCTCGAGGACTACCACATCCTCCAGACCTCCAAGGAGGAGCCGCTGGTGCGCGCCATCCGGAACGGCATGGAGGAGGCGCGCGTGCCGGTGGAATTCTCGAAGGGCGAGTGGGGCCGGGGGCAGGAGGAGATCAACCTCCGCTACGCGCCCGCGCTCGAGATGGCCGACCGCCACGTGCTCTACAAGCACGGCGTCAAGGAGATCACCTGGCAGCAGGGCGGCTCGGTCACCTTCATGGCGAAGTACGACATGGGCGCCGCGGGCTCGTCCTTCCACCTCCACTCCTCGGTGTGGGACCGCTCGGGCAAGCGCAGCCTCTTCGCCGGCCGCGGGCGGCAGGGGACGCCGTTGTTCCAGCAGTGGCTGGCGGGGCAGATGGCGATGGCGCGCGAGTTCGCCTACTTCTACGCGCCGACCATCAATGCCTACAAGCGCTACCAGGCGGGCTCGTTCGCGCCCACGCGCATCGCGGCGGGCTGGGACAACCGCACCTGCGGCTTCCGCCTCTGCGGGGAAGGGCACAGCTTCCGCGTGGAGAATCGCATCCCGGGCGCCGACGCCAATCCGTATCTCGCGTTCGCCGCGACGATCGCCGCGGGTCTCCACGGGATCGACAAGAAGCTCAAGCCGCCCAGGCTCTACGACGGCAACGCCTACGAGGACCCGAAGCTCCGCCAGGTGCCCAAGACGCTCCGGGAAGCCCTTGACGAGCTCGAGCGGTCGAAGCTGGCGCGCGAGGCTTTCGGCGAGACCGTCGTCAAGCACTACCTCCACCACGGCCGCCTCGAGCAGCAGGCCTTCGACCAGTCCGTCACCGACTGGGAGCTGGTCAGGCTCTTCGAGAGGATCTAGCGAGGATCTGCGTGCCGGGGAGACTCACGGGCAAGGTCGCGCTCATCACCGGCGCCGGGATGGGGATGGGCCGCGAGGCCGCCGTCCTCTTTGCCGAAGAGGGCGCGCGCGTCGTCGTGTGCGACATCATCAGGACGGCCGCGGATGAGACCGTGACGCTGGTCGAGAAGGCGGGCGGCCAGGCCGTGGCGGCCATCGGCGACGTTGCCGTTGAAGACGACGTGAAGAAGATGGTGGAGGAAGGCGTGAAGCGCTTCGGGGCGCTCCACGTCCTGTACAACAACGCGGGTGTCCTGTGGAAGGACAAGGACCGCTCGGTGCTCGAGACCGACGGCGCCCAGTGGGACCGCGTCATGGCCATCAACCTCAAGAGCGTCTTCTGGGTCACCAAGCACGGCATCCCTCACCTGAAGCAGGCCGGCGGCGGATCCATCATCCTCGTCGGCTCGGTCTCAGCGCTGGCGGGCTTCACGCGCGCGCAGGATGCGTACACGGCGGCCAAGGGCGCCCTGATCTCGCTCAACAAGTCGCTGGCCATCCAGTTCGCGAAGGACCGGATCCGCTCCAACATCATCCACCCGGGGATCGTCGAGACCCCGCTGCAGGCTCCGTACCTCACGCCCGAGCTCAGAGCCGAGTTCAACACGGACATTCCGCTGGGACGCATCGGACAGCCCCGGGACATCGCCTACGCCGCGCTGTTCCTCGCGTCGGAGGAGTCGTCCTTCATGACGGGCGCCGAGATGATCGTCGACGGCGGCTTCATGGCCCAATAACCCGTTCCACCCCCTGGAGGCTCCCATGCTGATACGGATGCTCCGCACCGCATGCCTGGCGGTCTTTTCGCTCGCCTTGCTGACGACTCCCGCGCTCGCCCAGAAGCAGACCGTTATCGTCTACACGGCGATCGAGAACGAGCAGATCGCCGACTACATGAAGGCGCTGAACAAGACGCTACCCAACCTCGACGTCAAGATGCTGCGGCTCTCGACGGGCGACATCTCGGCCCGGTTCATGGCCGAGAAGGACAACATGCAGGCCGAGGTCATCTGGGGCGTCGGCGCCACGAATATCCTGATCTTCAAGAGCGCGGGGCTGCTCGAGCCGTACGCGCCCAAGGGTCTCGACAAGATCCAGCCGCTCTTCCGCGACAAGGCCACGCCGCCGTCGTGGGTCGGGATCGACATCTACATGTCGGCGTTCTGCGTCAACACGGAAGTGACGAAGAAGAACAACCTGCCCATGCCGGCGTCCTGGGCGGACCTGACGAAGCCCGTCTACAAGGGGCAGGTCGTGATGCCCAACCCGGCGTCCTCCGGCACAGGCTATCTCTCCGTCGCGTCCGTCCTCCAGCGGATGGGCGAGGCCGAGGGGTGGAAGTACCTCGACGCGCTGGACAAGAACATCGCCGAGTACACGAAGTCGGGCTCCAAGCCCTGCAAGGACGCGGCGGCGGGCGAGCGCGCCATCGGCGTCTCGTTCGAATACGTCGCGCTCGAGATGAAGAAGAAGGGCAGCCCGGTCGAAATGGTCCTGCCGAAGGAGGGCTCGGGCTACGAGATGGAGGCCAACGCGCTCACGAAGAAGGGCGCGAAGAACCCGGCCGCAAAGCAGTTCCTCGACTGGGCCGCGAGCGACGAGGCCATGGCGCTGTACGCCAAGTATTTCGCCGCGGTCGCCGTAGCGGGCATGCCCGTGCCCGAGGGTCTGCCGAAGGACATCAGCAAGGTCGTGTACCCCAACGACTTCGACTGGTCGGCCAAGAACCGGGACCGGATCCTGGCCGAATGGCAGAAGCGCTACGCCAAGTAAGGTGATCGCACGCGGCGCGGCCCAGCCGGCGCTCCCCTCGGGGCTCGACCTCGATACGGGCCTCCACCGGCTGGGCTACGCCGCCTTTCGCGCGGGCCAGCGCGAGGCCATCGAGACCCTGCTGGCATCCGGCCGCCTGCTCCTCGTCGCGCCGACCGGCGGCGGCAAGAGCCTCATCTACCAGCTTCCCGCCGTGCTCCTCGACGGCACCACGCTCGTCATCTCGCCCCTGATCTCGCTCATGCAGGACCAGGTCGAGGCGCTCGACGCCCGCGGGGTCCCGGCGACCTACCTCGCATCCACCGTCGACGCAGGCGAGATGCGGCGGCGCATGGGCATGATCGCGCGCGGCGCCTGCAGGCTCGTCTACGTCGCCCCCGAGCGGCTGACCTTCCCCGGCTTCCGCGCCCTCGTGCACGGCCTCCGCTGCCCGCTCGTGGCGGTGGATGAAGCCCACTGCATCAGTGAGTGGGGGCACGACTTCCGGCCGGAGTATCTCGAGATCGGCGGGTTGCTTTCCGACTTGCCCTCCGCCCGCGTGCTCGCGTGCACGGCAACAGCCACGCCCGTCGTGCGCGACGAGATCCTGGCGCGCCTCGGCCTGCCCGCGGACACGCCGCAGGTCGTGCAGGGATTCGCGCGGCCCAACCTGTCGCTGCGTGCGGCCGAGGTCGAGGACAAGCGCGACCGCACTCGACGCGTCGACGCGGCTCTCGCCGAGGCGCTCGGCGCGCCCGGGCAAGGCCGCGGCGCGGCAATCGTCTACGCGCCGACACGGCGCGCGGCCGAGGAAGAAGGGGCGCGCCTCGAGACCGCGGGCTGGCGCGCCCGCGTCTACCACGCGGGCCTGTCGCCGGCCACCCGCGAGGAGGCGCAGCGCGCCTTCGCCGACGGCCGCGCCGAGGTCGTCGTCGCCACGAACGCCTTCGGGATGGGTATCGACCGGGCCGACGTGCGCGCCGTCGTCCATTTGGGCCCGCCCGGCTCGATCGAGGCCTACTACCAGGAGGTCGGGCGGGCCGGGCGCGACGGCGCCGATGCGCTCGGGCTCCTGCTGATCTCCTCGCGGGACCTGCCGCTCCGCCGGGCGCTCATCGAGAGGGGGCCGGACGGGGCCGCTCCCGACCCCGCCGTGGTGGAGCACAAGTGGGGCCTCTTCCTCGAGCTGATCCGCTGGGCCGAGGGCGGCAGCTGCCGGCACGACGCCATCCTGCGCTACTTCGGTGACGAGGCCGAGACGCTCCACGGCTGCGGCCGCTGCGATGTCTGCCGCGCTCTCGGCGAAGGCCTGGAAGCGGCGCAGGACGAAGAGGCGGCGACCCTCTTCGTGAGGAAGGCGCTGTCGGGCGTGGCGCGTGTCCACGGCCGCTTCGGCCTCCAGACGGTGGTGGACCTGATCCACGGCGATCCGGACCCGCGGCTCAGCCGGGCCGGCCTCGTGGCCACGCCCAGCTTCGGTAACCTCCGCGAGAAACCGCGAGAGTGGCTCACGCGGCTCCTGCGCCGCTGTGTCACCGCAGGCTGGGTCAGCTTCGCCGGCGCCGACCGGCCAGTAGTCATGCTGACTGAAGAGGGGCGCGCGGTGATGAAGGGGGACCGGCCCGCGCGGCTCCTGCTTCCCGCTGCCGCCGCTACGCCTGCCGTCCTCCCCGGCCCGCGGTCTCCGAGGCGGGCGGGGCCGACGCGGGTGGCTGAAGTAGACGAGCTCGACGCCGCCGGGCAGGCCCTCTTCCAGGCGCTCCGCGCGTGGCGCCTGACCGTGGCGCGCGAGGCGTCCATCGCGCCCTTCATGGTCGCCTCCGACCGCACGCTGCGGGACATCGCGCGTCTGCGCCCGCGCACCCCCGACGAGCTGGGGATGGCGTACGGCATCGGCCGCCAAAAGGCCGAGCGCTACGGGCTCGCCGTCCTGCGAGTCGTGGCCGAGGCCGCCCGAACGTGAGCGCGTCTACCCAGGCTCCGGCCGCCGTCGCGCTCGAAGGCATCGCCAAGAAGTTCGGCGCCTACGTCGCCCTGCGCGACATCACGCTGTCAGTCAGCGCCGGCGAGTTCGTCTGCTTCCTCGGCCCCTCCGGCTGCGGCAAGACCACGCTGCTGCGGATCATCGCGGGGCTCGAGCGCCAGAACGCGGGCACCGTGCGGATGTCCGGCCGCGACGTGTCGGCCCTGCCTCCGGCCCTGCGCAATTACGGCATCGTCTTCCAGTCCTACGCCCTTTTCCCCAACCTGACGGTCGGACGGAACGTCGCCTACGGTCTCGAGACCCGGCGCACGGGCGCCGCCGCCATCGCGCGCCGGGTGGACGAGCTGTTGGCGCTGGTGAGCCTTGCCCGCCACAAGGACAAGTACCCGGCCCAGCTGTCGGGCGGCGAGCAGCAGCGTGTCGCGCTCGCCCGCGCTCTCGCGCCTTCTCCAGCCCTCCTGCTCCTCGACGAACCCCTCTCGGCGCTCGACGCGCGGGTGCGCCAGTCGCTCCGCCACGAGATCCGCGGGCTCCAGCGGCGGCTCGGCGTCACGACCGTCATGGTCACGCACGACCAGGAAGAGGCCCTCGCCATGGCCGACCGCATCGTCGTCATGAACGCAGGCGCGGTCGAGCAGGTGGGCGCGCCGACCGAGGTGTACCGGCGGCCCAGGACGCCCTTCGTCGCGCGCTTTGTCGGCCAGATGAACTTCCTCTCAGCCGTCGCGGGCGCGCGCAGCGGGTGGGCGCGTGTCGGCGCGGTCGAGCTCCGCCACCAGCCGGGCTTCGACGCCACGCCGGGCGGCGCGCTGACGCTCGCGATCAGGCCCGAGGAGATCACGGTCGGTCCCGCGGCGCTGCACGGCGACAATCGCCTCACGGCCCGCATCACGGCGGTCCAGTTCCTGGGCGCTTTTACGCGCCTCGGGCTGGCCCCGGTTGTGGAAGAAGGCGGCGACGGCCGGACGGCGCTCGAGTGCGACGTGGCGGCAACGGCCTTCGCCGAGCTCGGCGTGGGCGAGGGCGCCGACCTGCCGATCGCGCTCGCCCCGGACGCTCTTCGCGCCTTTCCCGCCCCGGGCCCCGCGGCGTGAGCGTCCGGGCCTCGGCCGCCGCGGAGATCCCGGACCGCGTTGTCCGCCACCGGCTGAGCGGGGAGGACGCCATCCGGTGGGCGCTCGTCGCGGTCTTCACCGCCGTGCTCTATCTCTTCCTGCTCTACCCGCTCGGGCAGGTGCTCTGGCGGAGCCTGCTCGACAACGGCGGGCACTTCATCGGCTCCGCGAACTACATCCGGTACTTCTCGACGCCCGCCATCGCCGCCTCGATCACGAACAGCCTCTTCGTGTCGGCCGCCGCCATGGTGCTGACGGTGGCGCTGGCCTTCGGCTACGCCTACGCGCTGACGCGGACGCAGATGCCCGCGAAGGGTCTCTTCCGCGTCGTCGCCATGCTGCCGCTCTTCGCGCCGTCCCTGGTCCAGGCCTTCGCGCTCATCTACGTCTTCGGCAACAACGGCATCATCACGCGCACGACGGGGCTGAACGTCGGCATCTACGGCGCCAAGGGGATCATCCTGGCCGAGGTCTTCTACTGCTTCCCTCACGCGCTGCTCATTCTTATAGCGGCCCTCGCCGCGACCGACGCGCGCCTCTACGACGCGGCGCGGACGCTGGGCGCGGGCCCGCTCAAGACCTTCCTGACGGTGACGCTCCCCGGGGTCAAGTACGGCATGGTGAGCGCGTGCTTCGTGGTCTTCACGCTCGCCATCACGGATTTCGGCGCCCCCAAGGCCATCGGCGGGAAGTTCTCGGTGATGGCGACCGAGATCTACAACCAGGTCTCCGGCCAGCAGAACTTCACCATGGGCGCGACCGTGTCCGTCGTGCTGCTGGTGCCGGCCGTGCTGGCTTTTATCGTGGACCGTCTCGTCCAGCGGCGCCAATACGCGCTGGTGACCTCCTCCTCGAAGCCGCTCGTGCCCGAGCGGCGTCCGCTGGCGGACCGGAGCCTGCTGGCCTACTGCGCCCTCATCGCCGGCTTCATCTCGGCGATCTACCTGGTCATCCTGGTCTCCTCGCTGGTGCATCGGTGGCCGTATAACTTCGGGCTGACGCTCAAGCACTACGACTTCGACACGGCGGGCGGCTACCGCTCGCTTTGGAACAGCATCCGCGTGGCGGCGCTGACGGCCGTGGCCGGCACCGCGCTGGCCTTCGTCGGGGGCTACGTCGTCGAGAAGTGCCGCACGGCGGCCAGCGGCCCCCTCTACCTCCTCTCCGTCCTGCCCGTCTCGGTGCCGGGCATGGTTCTGGGCCTGGCCTACATCTTTACCTTCAACGCGCCCGGCAGCCCGCTCAACGCGCTGTACGGCACGCTGGCCATCCTGATCATCTCGAACGTCGTCCACTACTTCACCGTCGGTTTCCTCACGGCTACCACGGCGCTGAAGCAGATGGACGCCGAGTTCGAGAACGTCGGCTCCTCGCTGGGCGTGCCCTTCTACCGGACCTTCTGGCGGGTGACCGTGCCGATCGCGCTGCCCTCGATCGTGGCCATCAGCATGTACTTCTTCCTGAACGCGATGGTGACGCTCTCGGCCGTGGTGTTCATCATCGCGCCCGGCACGGAGCTGGCGGCCGTCGCCGTGCTGCTCATGGACGACGCGGGCGACACCGCACAGGCCGCCGCCATGTCGGTGCTGATCATCGCGACAGGCCTCGCCGTGCGGAGCGTGTACTGGCTCGCCATGCGCGGCATCACGGCCCGCACGCAGGCGTGGACCCGCGGTGGCCTTGCCACGGGAGAGGGGTCGTAGCGACGGATTCTTGGCCGGCCAGGCAGTGAATCCGGGTAGAATCCGAAGCAGATGACCCACCTTTATGACGTCCTCGGCCAGAGAGTCGACCGATGGCGGCAGGATGGCTACCCGTCAGAGCAGTACCCCGCCATTGCCGAAGTCTTCGAGTGGGCCGCAGACCCCGAAGCTGGCGGCCTGAAGTTTCTCCGGAAGCCGCAGCTCCGGGCGCTCGAGACCTACTGGTACCTTAGGTTGGTCGAAGGCACGTCCCATATCTTCGATCTGTACCGACGTCTCCTTCCTGATCCCGGGGATCTCCTTGCGGGCCTGGGGCTCGACCGGCCGGAGATCACCAAGAGCTTGGTCGGCAAGTCACTCGACACGCTCTGGGAGCGAATCCGCACCGACGACGCGTTCGTCAAGGCGGAGCGGCTCGAGAGCGTGCGTGAGACGCTCGCCTTGGGGTATCCGAGCTACATCCTCGCGCTCGCCATGGGGGCAGGGAAGACCATTCTGATCGGTGCCATCTGCTCGACTGAGTTCGCCATGGCGCTCGAGTACCCCGACGGACCCTTTGTCCAGAACGCGCTCGTCTTCGCTCCTGGCAAGACCATCATCGAGTCTCTTCGAGAGCTGGCGGCGGTGCCGTACGACAAGATCCTGCCGCCCCGTCTCTACAAGCCCTTCGCGGCCTCCGTGAAGCTTACTTTCACGCGCGACGGAGAGAAGGACATCCCTGTCGTGCGCGGCAGCCTCTTCAACCTCGTGGTCACGAACACCGAGAAGATCCGCATCCAGAAGGAGACCATCCGGAAGAGCGACCTGGGGAACCTGTTCTCCTTCGGCAAGGAGGACGAGGCCCGCGCTGAAGTCGCGAATCTCCGCCTTCAGGCCATCGCCTCGCTACCGCATCTGGGTGTCTTCTCGGATGAGGCGCACCACACCTACGGGCAGTCGCTGGCGACCGAGCTGAAGAAGGTGCGGAAGACCGTAGACTACCTGGCGGGGGCGACGAATGTGGTCGCCGTCATCAATACCACGGGCACGCCATACTTCCAGCGCCAGCCTCTGCGCGATGTTGTCATCTGGTATGGGCTGTCGCAGGGCATCCGGGACAATATCCTGAAAGACGTCTCCGGGAACATCCACGCGTTCGACTTCGAGGGCAGCGCCGAGGCCTACGTCAGCCATGTGGTCGCCGACTTCTTTGCGACCTATGGCGACACCAGGCTTCCAAATGGCGCGCCGGCCAAGCTGGCCCTCTACTTTCCGCAGACCAATGACCTCGAAGCGCTCCGCCCGGCGGTCGAGGCCGCGCTGGTCAAGGCCGGGCAGGCGCCCACCGTGTGCCTGCGGAACACCGTCGACTCGCCGAAGGAGGAGGTGGACGCCTTCAACCGGCTCAATGATCCCGAGTCGCCCCATCGGGTAATCCTCCTCGTCAACAAGGGCACGGAAGGGTGGAACTGTCCGAGCCTCTTCGCGTGCGCCTTGGCGCGGAAGCTCAAGAGCAGCAATAACTTCGTGCTCCAGGCTGCAACGCGCTGCCTGCGACAGGTGCCGGGCAATAGCAAGAAGGCGCGGATCTATCTCTCCATGGACAACCGCGCCATCCTCGAGCACCAGCTCACCGAGACCTATGGTGAGAGCATCGCCGATCTGGATCGCTCCACCCGCGAGACCGGCTCGGCGCGGCTCGTACTGCGCAAGCGGCATGTACCTCCATTGGTGCTGACGCGGCTGAGCCGGACTGTTGTGCCTGCGCCGGAGCGGGGTGGGAGCGTCCATCTCGAACGCCCCAAGGATGATGCGGCCGCCCGACTGAGCCGGGCCGTACTGGGTATCGCCGAACGGCCCGGCTTCAAGACCGTGCTCGAGCAACTGGGCGAGACAGTCCAGATCGAGTCCATGCTGGAAACGATGGATCGCTATGAAGCTGCGACCGCGCTGGCCGCCCAGTTCCGGCTCGACGTCTGGATCGTCCTGGACGAGTTGTCCCGTCTGTACGTGGACCAGGATATCCCGGCAAACCATCTCGCCTCGCTGGCCGAGCAGATCGGCGAGCAGACGCGCGCGTACGAGATGCGGGAAGAAACCTTCGAGTGGGCGCTGGCCCTGGTCAGGCCGGAGGGATTCACGCGGACCATCGAGGCGGACGGCGTCGAGGCGTATACCGCCGAGATCCACTATCCCAAGGACAAGGAGCACCTCCTCCTTGGGGCTCAGAAGATGGCGCACGAGAACCCCGCCGGCTTTGGCTTCCACTACGACCCCTACAACTTCGATTCGGCGCCGGAGCGCGAGTTCTTCGTCGATCTCCTCAAGCAGATCAACGTGCAGCCGGCAGAGGTCGAGGATATCTACTTCACCGGGGGCCTCACCGATCCGGCGAAGACCGACTTCTACGTCGAGTACCGTGGCGAAGACAATCGCTGGCACCGCTACACGCCGGACTTCGTGATCCGCAAGCGGCCCAGAGCCGGCGGCAAAGCCGGCACGGGCCGGGTGCTGATCGTCGAGATCAAGGACAGGCGGTTCGAAGCTGCCACTCGAGAGGACGAGGGTCGAGCCGGGAGGGGTGAGGAGCCCCTGACCACGGAAGGGCGGAAGTCGGCGGCGCTCAGGCGGCTTGAAGGGTTGAGTCCGGACCGGCTCAGGTACGAACTGCTCTTCGTCAGTCAGGCGGTGACCTACGATCAGATGGTGGACGTTCGCCGGATGGTCCGGGAGCCGGAGCGCGCTTACGCTGCCGATCTGGCCAAGGCCCAGCAGGCTAGAGACATCATCTTGCGGGTGGATGGCGCCCGGCCGCGGGCAATCATTCTGTTCGGCTCGCGGGCACGAGGGGACGCACATCCCGACAGCGATTTCGACATCCTCGTCGTCACTCGCGGCCAGACGGCAGATCAGATGCAGGCATACCGCCTGGAGTTGTGGCGGGTCTTCCGGGGCACGGGGATTCCTGTGGAGCCGTGGGTCATGTCGGAAGAGGAGTTCGAGGCGGGTAAGACCGTCATCGGCGGCCTTGCCTACCCGGCCTGGAAGGAAGGGGTGGTGCTCCACGAAGACGCCTGATCAGATGCGCTTTGACTATGTGAGGCAATGGCTGGAGGGCGCGGACAACGACATCGAGGCGGGCGAAGCGATCGTTGAGCGCGTGATGCGCTCCTATGAGACGGCGAGCTTCCATGCCCAGCAGGCGGCGGAGAAGGCATTGAAGGCTCTGCTGATCAGACATCAGATTGAGTTTCCCAAGATGCACGACCTCGGAGAGCTTCTCCGTTTGGCTGAGCCGATTGCCGCGGGCATCTCGCAGGAATTGGGCGATGCCGAGCAGCTGAACCGTCATGCCGTGGATACGAGGTATCCCACGTTTGGGCCTCCAGTGGATCGGGACCAAGCGCGACGAGACCTGACACTGGGCGCGCGTGTGCGAGACTACGTGCGCGACCTGCTTCAGCCCTATCTCGACGCGGGACCTCGGGTGAGCTAGAACGCGACCCATATGGCCAGAGTGAAGAAGCCAAGGGGCCGTGCCAAGGCGGCGGGGCAAAAATTCGAAGCCCCGGCGCCTTCCGCTGCCCCTCCGCCGAGGAAGGAAGTCAACATCGCGGCGGCCAAGGGGCGGCCGATGCTCACATGGGTGGGCAAGCGGCCGCTTCGCCACGTGGTGGCATTCCCCGCCCAGCACGTGGAGACCTTCGATCCCGCAGGCGATGCGGCCAAGCGCGGCGGCAACCTCTGGAAGGACTGGCCAGAGGCCTACCCGCGCGGCGGCCTCCTCTTCCACGGCGACAACAAGGAGGTGCTGGCGCATCTTCTGGCCAATGGCTTCCGCGGCAGGGTCAACCTCATCTACATAGACCCCCCGTTCGATTCCGGCGCTGACTACGTCCGCAAGGTAAACCTCCGCGGTCCCAAGGGCACCGTCAAGCTTGCCGGTGAAGGCTACACCCTCGGCGAACAGCTCCAGTACACGGACATCTGGGCCAACGACAACTATCTTCAATTCATGTACGAGCGACTGTCGTTACTCAGGGAGCTATTGGCCGAGGATGGGGCGTTGTGGCTCCACTGCGATTGGAATCGAAGCCACCAGCTCCGCTTGCTGCTGGAGGAGACATTTGGTGCTGAATCGATTATCAACGAGATCATCTGGCAGCGAATCAGTGCTCACCCGGACAGCACGTACTTCGGCCACGTCCATGACACGCTATTCTTCTGCGCTAAAGATCCCGGTCGAGTGACGTTTGAGACCCAGTACTCGCCGTATCCAGAGGACTTCATCAACCGGTACTTCACAAGAGACGATGGTGACGGAAGAGGGTCATACTGGACGGGCGATCTCACCGCCCCAGGGCCACGGCCCAACCTCGATTATGAGTTTAGAGGGCACAGACCTCCCGCTGGCCGCGTGTGGTTCACGGTGAAGGAGAAGCTGGCTGAGCTCGATAGAGACGGACGCATATACCTTCCGCCCGGTGGCGGTGTTCCGAAGCTCAAGAGGTACCAAAAGGAATATCCTGGTATTCCCGCGGCCTCCATCTGGACGGACATAAAGAGCCTTGCTGGCCTCGGCGCTCCCGCTTCCGAGAGATTGGACTTCCCCACTCAGAAGCCTGTGGCTCTCTTGGATCGGATTTTGCGAGCCACGTCCAAGCCGGGCGATATTGTCCTTGATTGCTTCATGGGGTCGGGGACGACTGCGGCGGTCGCGCAGAAGCGGGGGCGGCGCTGGATCGGGTGCGACATCAATAAAGGAGCGATACAGATCACGAGTAAGCGACTGCAAGGCATCCTTCAAGAGGAGATGGGTGCAGGTGGGAAGGCTAAGCAAGAGAGCCTGCCGAGCGTGGATGGGCCTGAAGCGACCGCGACGCCTGCCCAGCTCTCGTTCGCGGTGTTCCGTGTCAATGACTATGACTTGGCGGTTCACCATGAAGAGGCGACCCAGCTCGCGTGCGAGCACATCGGGGTGACGCGTACGCGGACTGACGCGTACTTTGACGGCGTGCGCGGGAAGAGCCTGGTGAAGGTCGTATCGTTCAGCCATCCGCTCACCTTGCTGGACCTCGAACAGTTGAAGCGGGAACTGGACGCGCGGCCTCAAGAGGAGCGCGGAGTCCTCCTCGTGTGCCTGGGCAAGGAGCCGGCCGCTGATGCGTGGATCGACGACTGGAATCGGTTGCGCCGCGGAAAGGACGCGGTCAACCGGATCGAGGTCATCGAGCTTCGGACGGATCCGAAGTACGGCAAGTTCTTCCAGCACCAGCCGGCCAAGGCACGCGTGAAGGTCTCCCGCAAGAAGGATGGGGCCCTGGTCGAGATCGAGGACTTCATTTCGCCGACTGTCGTTGAGCGGCTCCAGGCGGAGGCCGGCCTGCTCAAGCCGAAGATCGACGACTGGCGGGCCATGGTGGACTGCGTGCTAATTGACGCCGACTACGACGGCAAGGTCTTCCGCATCGGGCTCTCGGACGTGCCGGAGAAGAAAACCGACCTGGTAGCAGGCCGATACGAGCTCCCTGCTCCCGTGGGTAAGATGATCGCGGTAAAGATCATCGACATGCTCGGCGAGGAAGTGCTCGTCACCCTTCACCCGAAGGAGTAGCCACGTGCCACTCGACCAGAAGACCGCTCTCGTCACCGGCGCCGCCCGCGGGATCGGGCTCGCCATCGCCTCCCGCCTCACGGCCGACGGCGCCCGCGTCGCCCTGCTCGACCTCGACGCGGCGTCCGCGGACGCTGCGGCGAAGAAGATCGGCGGAGGCGCCATCGCGCTCGGCGCCGACGTGACCAAGGCATCCGAGGTCGAGTCCGCCGTGAGCCGGGTCGTCCAGGAGTGGGGCAGGCTCGACATCCTCGTGAACAACGCCGGGATCACCGGGCGGTCCTTCCCGATCTGGGAGCTGTCCGACGAAGACTGGCGCCGCGTGATCGACGCGGACCTGACGAGCGTCTTCCTCTGCTGCCGGGCCGCGGTCAAGGTCATGCTCCGGCAGGGGAGCGGGCGCATCATTAATATCGCGTCCATCGCTGGGAAGGAGGGCAACGCCACCCTCGTTCCATACTCGGCGGCGAAGGCCGGGGTGATCGGGTTGACCAAGGCGCTCGCCAAGGAGGTGTGCACGCGGGGGATCCTCGTGCACGCCATCGCCCCGGCGGTCATTGGCACCGAGCTGCTCAAGCAGATGGAGAAGAGCACGGTGGACCTGCTGGTCTCGAAGATCCCGATGGGGAGGGTGGGGCGGCCCGAGGAGGTGGCGGCGCTCGCGGCATGGCTCGCCTCAGACGACTGCTCGTTCACCACGGGCGCGGTGCACGACCTCTCTGGAGGCCGCGCGACCTACTGACCCTGCGGGGCTGGCTGACCTGGCAGGGCCTGGTTAGCTCTGCGGCGCGCTACTTCTTGGCCGGCGCTGCCGGAGCCGCCTTGGGCGCGGCAGGCTCGGGTGCCTTGTCGGCCGCTGCCCTGGACGGCGGCCGGGTGGTCTTCTTCACGTAGATGGTGCTGACGTACTCCTCGGCGACCTTGTCCACGGTTTTCTCCAGAAAGGCCTGCTGGCCCTTGTAGGCCGTGTTGAAGAACCACTTGCCGGCGTCCGACTCGAGGAACTCGGCATACGCCCGGAGCTCCGCGTCGGTCGCGTCGCGGTAGGTGTACATCATCTCCCGGAGTACGTCCTCGCTGACCGTGTCTCGCATCTGGGCGCGGAAGACGTCCCGCGCGATCTCCCCCTGCGCCGCGCGCTGCCGTCCCTGCTCCGACATGACCTGTTCGATCCCACTGTTCCAGCCGTTGACGACGGCCTTGATGGCGCCGAACGTCCCTTCCGACGCCCGCGAGGCCTCGTCGATCCGGAAGACGGCCACGAGCCGCTCCTCCGACGGCTGCTTGTCTTCGAGCGTGGCGAGGTACTTCTTCCTGGCCTGGCTCTGGCCGGGCTCCACGCCGCTCTGTTCCAGCTTCACCACCTTCTTGCCGTTGGCCGACCGGTACCAGATCAGGACGCGGGTCAGGGCGTCGGCGTCGTGGTTGTCGAGGAGCGCCTGCTTGACGGGCTTGGTGTAGGCCTCCGGCGAGAACGAGACGTCGAGAGTCTGCCAGAGCCACTGCCGCACGTCGGGGTCGAGGTTGGGATTGTCGTTCTCGAGGATCTGTTTCATCCGCAGCCGGACCCCCGTCAGGTGGTTCCGCAGGCCGGAGAGACGAAGCGCCTCGTCGATGCCCGCGCTCTTCTCATCGCCGGCCGCGGGCTTGGGGGTCGCGGGCTTGGGGCGGGCGCGGCTCTTGTCCTGTGCCTGGGCGGGCAGGGCGGCCCCGGCGAGAAGGAAGGCGGCCAGCGAGAGCGTGGCCAGACGCGCCAGTCGGCTCATGGAAACGAGCCTAGCATCACTGCCGCGCCAAGGGAAATCAGGGAGAAATCAGGGCCGGTGGCGAGCGCGTGAGCGCGGCGGCGAGGAGCGCGACCTTCGACACGGACTCCGTGATGCGGTCGTCGAGCGCCATGGCGACCGCCTCGCGAAACGGCACCACGCGCCGCTCGAAGAACTCGTCGTCGTCCGAGGCCAGCAGGTCTGGGGCGAGGTCCTCGCCGAGGTAGCAGTAGGCCGTCTCGTCGAGGTAGGCGTTCGAGGGGAAGAAGCGGGTGAGGAAGGTCAGCCGCCCCGCCCGGTAACCGCCTTCTTCCCTGAGCTCCCGCTGCGCCGCGGCTTCCGGATCCTCGCCGGGCTGTCCCCCGCCGCCCGGCAGCTCCCAGGAGTCCGCGCGCGCCAGATGACGGAACTGGCGGACCAGGAGCACGTGCCCGGGGTCCACGAAGGGGACGATGCCCACGCACATGCCCACGTGCAGTACCGGGTAGCGCCGCTCACCGCCCGTCGGCAGCCGCCACACATCCTCGCGCAGCGTCAGCTTGCCGAGGGCCTGTAGGGTCGTCGAGCCGAGGAAGTGCCACGCCTGGACCATGGATTACCCCCTTGGGGGAAGCCCCCTGAGGCCGGATTATACCTGTGCTATCGTACGGGGCATGTCGCCCGACGCGCACGTGGACCGCCTGATGGGCAAGCTCGTGCGGGCCGTCCTTGTCTCGCTCAAGGCCACGGAGGCCGCGCGCGACGCCGTTGCCGAGATCCTCAAGCGCGGTGCCGAGACCGGGATCTTTTTCGCGCGCGGTCGCGGCGCGCAGACGCCCACGGGCTTCGAGCTGACGGAGCAGGACCGCGACTTCCTCCGCTCACTCTCGATACGCCCCGACCAGGACTAGCGCCATGCGCGGCCTCCTTCTCCTGGCCGGCCTCTTCCTCTGCTTCATCATCCTGGCGCCGATGCTGCGAGGCTGGCGGCCGCGACTGCCCGGCGGCGGGGACCGCCCGGACCAGCTCGTCAAGGATCCGTTCTGCGGCACGTACGTGCTGCGCTCGCGGGCCCTCCGGCGGGAAAGCGGCGGGGAGGCGCTGCACTTCTGCAGCGCCGACTGCGCGGCCCGCTTCGCGAAGGGCGAGCGCCCCATCTGACCGTCCGCGGCCGCTCCTGACGCGCGTGTCCTACCGCCTGCTCCTCTGCGATCTCGACGGAACCCTGCTCGATCGCCCGCCGGACCTCGACGAAGCGCTGGTGGCGGGGCTCCGGCGCGCCATGGAGCGGGGGCTCATCGTGTCCATCGCCACCGGACGCATGCCGCCCGGCGTGGACCGTTACCGGGACGAGCTCGGTATCACGGCGCCCATGATCTTCTACAACGGGGCGCTGGTGCGGGACCACGAGGCCGGGCGCGATCTGATGGCCCTGACGCTGCCGCGGGGGATCCTCTGGCAGGCCCACGACGTTTTCGCCCACGCCCCCGTGGACCCGCTCTTCTACCGCGACGACCGGCTGTACTGTCTCGCCGAGAGCTTCCAGGTCCGCGCGTACTCCGAGCAGCAGGCCGTGCCTCTCGAGGTCATCGACGCGCCCGGCGATTTTCTGCGCCTGGGAGGCTCCGTCAAGAGCCTGCTCATCGGACACCCCCAGAGCCTGCCGACGGTCCGGGCGGACGTCGAGGCCGTCGTGGGCGATGCCGCGCGGCTCGTTATGACCCGGCGAGACTATCTCGAGTTGATCCCGCCCGCCGCCTCGAAGGGCGCCGCGCTCCGCTTTCTGGCCTCGCATTTGGGCGTGCCGCTCGAGCAGGTCGTCGCGGTCGGCGACCAGGAGAACGACCTCGAGATGATCCGGGCGGCAGGGCTCGGCGTCGCCATGCCCCAGGCGCCGGAGACGGTGCGGGGCGCGGCGGGTCGCGTGGCGCCGCCCGACGACCAGGGCGGCCTCCTCGCGCTCTTCACCGAGCTCCTGCCCGAGTACTTCGCGTGAAGGGGAAGCTTGACCCCTATCGCGCGATAGACCGGCAGCGGCAGCCGCAGAGCTTCGTCGAGCACCTGGAGGAGCGCGGGCGCACGCCGGCCCAGGCCGGGCTGCGCCGCCGGTTCCTCCGCTTCGCGAAGGTCGCGCGCGGCCAGCGGGTGCTCGAGGTCGGATCGGGCACGGGCATCGTCGCCCGGGACGCCGCGGCGCTGGTCGGCCCGCGCGGGCGGGTGATCGGCGTTGACCCGAGTCGCGTCATGACCGAGGCGGCGCGGCGCATCGCGCGCCACCTGGGGCGAGGAGGGCGGCCCGTCCACGAGGTCGGAGATGGCGCACGGCTGCGCTTCGCGGCGGGGCGCTTCGACCGCGTCTTCGCCGTGACCGTTCTCCTCCACGTCCAGGATTCTGAGGCCATCCTCCGCGACATGCTGCGCGTCACGCGCCCGGGCGGCCTCCTCGCCGTCCAGGACCAGGACTTCGGCTCGCTGACGCTCGACCATCCCGACCGCGCGCTGACCGCGCGCATCATGGACGGCGTGGTCGCCCGCATGTACCCGGATCCCTGGTCCGGGCGCACGCTCTTCGGCAGGCTGGTGCGGCTCGGCCTCGGGCGCGTGCGGCTCTTCGTGGACGTCTACGAGGACACGACGCTCGAGCCGTACACGCACGCGATGCTCACGCGCCGCGCTCAGAACGCGGTGCGCCTCGGCCTCGCGAGCGCCGGCGCGGCGGCCCGCTGGATGGCTGCCATCGAGCGCCTTGCCGCATCGGGGCAGTTCGCCTTCACCCTCAACTACTACGCGGCCCGCGGAGTCAAGCCGTAACCAAGCTCATCGAACGGAGGAATTCCCTGTCGTTCTGCCGGGTTCCGTCCTTGTATACTGACCCGTAGCCGCGATGAGTAAAGAAAGAGCCCGTCCCACGCACGCGGCAGCCCCAGGCCCTCCGGCAGCCCCAGGCCCTCCGGCAGCCCCAGGCCCTCCGGCAGCCCCAGGCCCTCCGGCAGCCCCAGGCCCTCCGGCAGCCCCAGGCCCTCCGGGACCCTTAGACGCCCAGGCATCCGCCGGGGCCCGGGAGGCGCTCGAAGCCCGGCTGCGCGAGACGACCGGGCTCCTGGGGGTTGCGCGTGTCGTCGGCTCGGCCACCGACCTGCCCGAGGGCCTCCGGCTCATCTGCCACGAGCTCGCCCGGCTGACGGGAGCCGACACCGCCTCGGCCCACCTCCTCGACGCGCGCACCGGCGAGCTCCGCCCCATCGTCGCGCACAGCGTGCCGAAGCACGCCGTCGAGGCGCTCGCCGCGAGCACGCTCACCCCGGCCGATATCGAAGGGCTGCACGAGGCGTTCGGCCAGGGGCACGTCGTCTGGAGCGACGACGTCCCCAACGACCCGCGCTTCGCGGGCGCGCCCTTCCGGCGCGTCCCGCACCAATCGGCGGTCCTGATCCCGCTCCTGTTCGACGGCCAGGTCTCCGGCGCCTTCTGCCTCGTGTGGTGGGAGCGTCGGCGCAGTTTCGAGGCGGCCGAGCTGGCGCCGCTCGCGGCCATCGGCGAGCAGGCGGGTGTCCTCCTGAGCAACGCGCGCCTGCGCGAGGCGCTCGAGGGCCGGGCCGCGCGCCTGCGCGCGCTGTCGCGCGTCAACCACGTCGTCTCCTCGTCCCTCGACGAGCGCGAGGTGCTGGGCGCCGTCGCCCGGGCGGCGGCCGAGCTGACGGGGGCGTCCTTCGTGTCGTTCTGGGTGGCCGACGAGGCGGCGCAGCGTGTCACGCTGCGGGCCGTCTCCGACGAGCGCCCCGGTACCGACCTGCCCTTCACCTCCCTCGGCTTCGGCGAGGGCAGCGTCGGCTGGGTCGCCGCCGAGCGGCGCATCCTCGAGGTGGCCGACGTCTTCGCCGACGCGCGCTTCGCCGCGCGCGCGTGGTGGCAGGGCCGCGACCTCAAGAGCTTCCTCGGCGTGCCGGTGCTGCTCGACGGCTCGCTCCTGGCCGTGCTGGCCCTGTGTGGGCGTTCGGCGTTCCGGCTGGGTGCCGACGAGCGGGAGCTGCTCGAGAGCTTCATCGCCCAGGCCGCCGTCGCGCTTCGGAACATGCGCCTCTACGCCGAATCTTCGCTCTACGCCCGGCGCCTGGAGACGCTGACGGGACTCAGCCGCGGGTTGACGGCCTCGGTCGACCCCGAGGCCATCCTGCCGGCCGTCGTGGACGTGGCGCTCACGCTCTTTCCGGGCGGGGCCTGCAGGCTCTGGACGGTGGAGGGCGAGCGGGTGCGCCTGAGCGCCGGCTCGGCCGACGAGCGCGACGGCGACCCGGCCCGGCCCGAGCTCGCGCTGGGGCAGGGGCTCGTGGGCGAGGTGGCGGCTTCGGGCCGCTCGATCATCGTCGAGGACCTGGCGGCGCGCGCGGCCGAAGGATCCGACCCCTCGATCCCGCTGGGTCTCGTCGAGGCAGGCATGGTTTCGGCGGCGGTGCTGCCGCTGCTGGTCGCGGGCCAGGCGGTGGGCGTCGTGTGCCTCTTCACGGGTTCCGGACGGGCTCTCACGCCGGGCGAGACCAAGGTCATGGAGGCCTTCGCCGAGCACGCGGCCGTGGCCCTGACCAAGGCGCGGCTCTTCCAGGACATCCAGGACCGCCGCCGGGTCAGCGAGGAGCTCTACACGCTGACCGTGAGCATGATGCGCTCGATGGACCTCCAGCAGCGGGTGGACACCTTCGTCCGCGGCGCCCAGGAGGCCCTCCACTTCGACCGTATCAGCGTCCTGTTGCCCGACAGCGACGGAACAGCGCTCGAGGTTGCGGCCAGCACCGAGGAGGAGGCCGCCGCCCGCAGCGCCGTGCCCATCGCGGGCGGCGGGGCGATCGAGCGCGCCTGGCGCTCGGGCGAAACCGCGCTCATCCTCTCCGACGCCGACCTAAGCGCGCTGCCGCCGCTCGACCCGGCGCTCCAGGCGCACCCGCTGCTGCGGGCGAATCGCTTCGCCGCCGTGCCGCTGCGGTTCCAGGAGCTCACCATCGGCGTGGTGCTGGCCGACAACACGCGCAGCCGCCGCACCGTCACGAGGCGCGGCGTGGCGCAGCTCGAGCTCTTCTGCCAGCAGCTCCAGAGCCTCGTGTCCAACGCCGGCCTCTGGGCCGAGACCCAGCGGCGCGAGCGCGACGCGACCCTCCTCGTCGAGGTGACGCGGCGGCTGTCCTCCACGCTCGACCTCGAGCAGGTGCTCGACATCATCACCGAGAGCGCGCTCGCCGCGGTGGAGCTCGACGCGGCCGGCTTCTACCGCTGGGACACGGCGCGCGACGGGCTCGCCCTGGTCCGCGGCCGCAACCTGCCCGAGACCATGACGCGCGACGAGACGCTCCGGGCGGGCGAGGGCGTGAGCGGCCGCGCCTATGCCGAGCGCCGCGCCGTCTGGACGCAGGACTGGAAGACGGACCCGTCGCTTCACTACCGGGCCGAGACCGTCGCGGCGCTCGAGGCCGCCGACGGCCCGCGGGCGAACATCGCCGTGCCGATTATCATCCGCGACGAAGTCTACGGCGTGCTCCTGGGCGGGACGCGGGTGCGGCACCGGTTCACCGAGCGCGACGTCCACGTGCTGTCCAGCATGGCCGCGCAGGCCGCGGTCGCCATCGAGAACGCGCGCCTGTACACGGTCACGCAGTACAACCTGGCCGCCGCCGCGCTCTTGAACGACGCCGCGCGCACGCTGCACCGCACGCTCGACGCGCGGCGCCTGCTGCCCGACGCCCTGCAGGGGCTGGGGCAGACCTTCAGCGCTGTGGGCGCCGCGGTCATCCTCTTCGGCGAGGGCGGCTCGGGGCAGGGGACGGTGATCCGCTGGGGCGCGATGCCTGAAGACGCCATGCGCGCGCTGGCCGAGCCGCTTGGTAAGCGCGAGGCTCCCCTGCTAGTGCCCGACACGATGTCCCGCCCGGACCTGATCCCGGCGGGCGTGCTCGAGGCCGGGCCCCGCGGGCTCGCCGCCTTCCCCGTCCGCGGACGCAGCCGCGTGCTCGGCGGGCTGGCCCTGCTCTTTTCGGGGCACCGCTCGCTCTACGAGGCGGAGACGCGGCTCCTCGCCGCCTACGCCGACCAGCTCGCCATGGCGCTCGACAACACCGCGCTCTTCGAGGAGGCCGAGAACAAGAAGACCCAGCTGGAGCAGGTTTTCGCGTCGACCTCGGACGGCTTCCTCGTGGTGGACCTCGGCGGAAGAATCGTCGGTTTTAACCGGCAAGGCGGCGAGTTGCTCGGCATCGTCCCGGACGAGGTGGTCGGACGCCCCTTCCAGCATCTCGTCGAGGTGCTCGGTCCCGCCGTGGCCTGGGAGGAGGGGGACGGACAGGCGCTGCTGGCCATGGTCGACAGCGGCCGGCCGGCGGCCGCCGCGGGCGACCTCGAGCTGCGGGCGCCCGAGCCCCGCACACTCGGCTGGCGGGCGGCGCCGATGCGCGACCTCCTGGGCGAGACCGTCGGCGTGACCTTCACGCTCAACGACGTCACCCGCCAGCGCGAGATCGACCGGATGAAGACCGAGTTCGTCTCGACCGTCTCGCACGAGCTGCGGACGCCGCTCACGTCGATCAAGGGGTCGCTGCACCTCCTCCTGTCCGACCCGGCGCTCCAGCTCGACGCGACCCAGCGCCAGCTGGTCGACATCTCGGTGAAGAACACGGACCGGCTGATCCGCCTCATCACCAACATTCTCGACATCTCCAAGATCGAGGCGGGACGCATCCAGCTCGAGCTGGGCATGCACCGCGTGGAGGAGTTCGTCTCCGCCGCCGTCGACGGCATCGTGGCCTTCGCCGAGTCCCGCAGCATCGCCATCGAGACCGAGGTGGCCGGCGACCTGCCGCCGGTGCGGGTGGACGTGGACCGGATGGTGCAGGTGGTGACCAACCTCCTGTCGAACGCCATCAAGTTCTCGCCTCCCGGGTCGACCGTGACCGTGACGGCGACCCGCGCAGGCAGGCAGCTCGTAGTCCGCGTCACCGACCAAGGCCGCGGCATCGCGGCGGAGGACATGGGCAAGCTCTTCAAGAAGTTCCAGCAGCTCGACGGGAGCAACGTCCGCTCCGTCGGCGGCACGGGCCTGGGGCTCGCCATCTGCCGCGGGATCGTCGAGGAGCACGGCGGCTCGATCAGCGTCGAGAGCCAGCTGGGGCAGGGCGCCACGTTCACCGTCACCGTGCCGCTGCCCGCCGGCGAGGGCGTGGACGGAACCGACGGCGCCGAGCCGGGCCCCGGGCAGGGCCCGCTGATTCTCGTGGTCGACGACGAGCACGACATCCGGACGCTGCTGCGTGACCAGCTCGAGCTCGAGGGGTTTCGCGTCCTCGAGGCGGGCCGGGCGCTCGAGGCCGTCGAGGTCGCGCGGGAGCGGCAGCCCGACCTGATCACCATGGACCTCATGCTGCCCGACCTCGACGGTTTCGAGGCGATCCGGCTGCTGCGCGAGAACGCGCGGACTCGGGAGATCCCGGTGGTGATCCTCTCCGCCATGGAGCTGGGCGATGACGACACGCGGGCGCTCGGGCCGACGGTGCACCTGTCCAAGCCGTTTTCGCGGGCGGATCTCCTGGGCGTCATCCGGGCCAACCTGCGCCTGGACCGGAGCGTCGGCCGGTGAGCCGCCCGCGGATCCTCGTGGTGGACGACGAGGCGGACATCAGCACCGTGCTGAGCGTGACATTGCGCCGCGCGGGGTTCGAGGTGCAGACGGCCGGCGACGGCGTCGAGGCCATCGAAGCCATTCGCCGCGAGCCGCCGGACCTCGTCATCCTCGACGTCATGATGCCGCGCGCGGACGGGCTCGAGACCCTCAAGCGCATCCGCGAGCACGGGCCTACCGTCCACCTGCCGGTCATCATGCTCTCGGCCAAGGCGCAGCTCGCCGACAAGATCCGCGGCTTCGACCGCGGCGCCGACGACTACGTCGCCAAACCCTTCGAGCCGTCGGAGATGCTCGTGCGCGTGCAGTCGCTGCTCAAACGCACGGCGCTCGCGCGGCTGACCGCCCCGCTCCTCGGGGTGCTCGGCGAGTGGTCCTCGACGGAGGGCGTCGCGCAGCTGACGCGCGACCTCGAGGCCGCGCGGGACATCCAGGTCCGCTTGACGCCGCCCGTGCCGCCGACGCTGGCGGGGCTGGAGGCGGGCGCGGTGCTGCGTCCGTCCACGATGGTCGGCGGCGATTTCTTCGACATCCTGCCCATGGGCGAGCGTATCGCGGTCGCGGTGGGCGACGTGTCGGGCAAGGGCATCCCGGCCGCGCTGCTCATGGTCATGGTGCGGACGCTCCTGCGCGAGATCGCGCGGGGGCTCGCCGAGCCCGCCGAGGTGCTGGCGCGGCTCAACGCCTCGCTCTGCCGCGACATGCCACCCTCGATGTTCGTGACGATCGTGCTGGCCGTGCTCTTCCCCGGCCGCGAGGGGCGCGTCGCGCTGGCGTCGGCCGGCCACCCCGAGCCCATCCTCGTGCGCGCGGGCGCCGCGCCCAAGACGGTGAGCGTGGGCGGCATGATCCTGGGCGTCTTCGAGGAGGCGGCGTTCGAGGAGGCCGAGGTCGACCTCGAGTCGGGCGACAGTCTGGTCTTCCTCACGGACGGCGTGACGGAGGCGCACGGCGCCGACGGCAAGCGCCCGGGTCTCGAGCGCGTGCTGCGGGCGCTGGACCGCTCGCGGGATCTGGGCGCCCAGGCGCAGGTCGACGCTCTGACCGCGGAGGTGCTGGCGGACGGGGCGGGCCGGATGCGCGACGACATGACGGCCTTCATTCTCAAGCGGCCATGAGACGGCTTGTCGCCGTCCTGCTCGCGGCTGCCGCACTGGGCGCCGCTGATCCCGCCGCCGCCGCGGCAACCAAGGAGGTCGTGGTGCTGACCTCCTTCCCCAAGGAGCTCTTCGAGGCCTACAAGCAGGCCTTCGAGCAGAAGCATCCCGGCGTCAAGGTGATCGTCAAGCAGCAGCAGACCAACCAGGGCGTGACCTATCTCCGCGAGACCCGAGCCCGGCCGGAGGCCGACATCTTCTGGGTCTCGGCGGTGGACGCCTTCCAGACGCTCAAGGCCGACGGTCTCCTCGACAAGCTCGTCCTGCCGAAGGAGACGCTCGCACGCATGCCGGCCAAGGTCGGCGGCTTCCCGCTCCACGACTCTGACGGGCAGTACTGGGGCTTCGCCGTCTCGGGCTACGGCCTCATGTGGAACACGCGCTACCTGGCGCTCCACAAGCTGCCGGCGCCCAAGGAGTGGACCGACCTAAGCGACCCGCGCTACCACGGGCACCTCTCGATCTCTGCGCCGTCGCGGAGCGGCACCACGCACCTGACGGTCGAGGTGATCCTGCAGGCCTACGGCTGGGAGAAGGGCTGGGCGCTGCTGATGCAGATGGGCGGTAACATGGGCGCGATCGCCGAGCGGAGCTTCGGGGTGCCCGAGGCCGTCATCTCGGGCCAGCTCGGCATCGGGGTGGTCATCGACTTCTTCGGGCTCTCGGCCATCGCCTCGGGGCAGCCGATCGGCTTCGCGTATCCCTCGCTGACGGCGGTCGTGCCTGCCTCCGTGGCGGTGGTCCGGAACGGGCCCAACCCCGACAATGCGCGCGCCTTCGTCGAGTACCTCCTGTCCGACGAAGGGCAGATGAAGCTCTTCTCGACCGAGATCGGCAGGCTGCCCGTGGTGCCCGCGCTCTACAGCCGCGCGCCCAAGGGCTATCCCAACCCGTTCACGATGAAGCTCGGAGGGATCGAGTTCGACGACAAGCTGTCCTCCGGGAGGCGCAATATCGTCAATGCCCTCTTCGACCAGATCATCACGTTCCGCCACGCCGAGCTCAAGGCGGCCTGGGGCGCGATCTACGCCGCCGAGGCCACCGCGCCGAAGGTGCGGGAGCCGGGACGGCGCCTCGACCTGGGAGCGGCCGAGCTCGCTGAAGCGCGGAGGCTCGCCGGCACCGTGCCGCTGGACGGCAAGCAGGCGGCGGACAAGGCGTTCAACGCGGCCTTCAAGGACAAGCCCGACGTGAAGTCGCGGCTCGAGACCGAGTGGGACTCGGCCGCCAAGCGCAACTACGCCAAGGCCATAGACCGCGCGGACCAGGCCGCGCGAATGAGGTAGACACCATGCCGAGAGTGCGCGAGATAGAAGACGACGGCGGCGATCCCATCCTCAAGGACATCTTCGCCAAGGAGCGCGAGCTCTTCGGCGGTCTCTTCAACACCACGAAGGTCTTCGCCCACTGCCCGCCCATCCTGAAGGCGGCCAAGCAGCTCTCGGCCTCCATCGAGAAGTCGGGGCGGCTGCCGGCTTTCCTCGTGCCGCTCGTCTACCTCCGTGTCGCGCTGATCAACGGCTGCCCCTTCTGAATCGACATCAACGCATCCAGGGGGATGCAGGCGGGGGCGGACGAGGACAAGATCCGCGAGGTGCCGGCGTGGCGGGAGAGCCGCCGCTTCTCGGAGATGGAGCGCGCGGCGCTCGAGTACGCGGAGGCCATGACCATCACGGGCCAGCG
Organism: Candidatus Rokuibacteriota bacterium; assembly: GCA_030647435.1. Lineage (NCBI taxonomy): Bacteria > Candidatus Rokuibacteriota > Candidatus Rokuibacteriota bacterium. The sequence goes on along the minus strand of JAUSJX010000167.1, from coordinate 36,428 downwards.
CGCCAGCGACGAGCTCTTCGCGCGGCTCCGGTCCCACTTCGACGAGGCGCAGATCGTCGAGCTGACCGCGGTCGTCGCGCTCGAGAATTTCCGCAGCAAGTTCAACGTGCCGCTCGGGGTCGAGTCACAGGGCTTCTGCGTTCTCGGGTAGCCGGCCTCTCCGACCGCTGGGAGGCGCACGAGTGAAGCCCCCGGCGGGCCCATCCAAATCTTGACCCGCCGACCGATTCTCGCTACGGTAGATTAACTGCGGGTGGCTCTCCACTCGCGCCACTGGATCGAGCCCGTCGCCGACCCGTGAAGGAAGGTAAGGTCCTGTGACGCTGCGAAATTCAGGACGATGACGCCCCTTCCGGAAGGGATTCCCCAAGCCGCCCTCGAAGCAGTAGCCAACGGTGTGGTCATCACCGATGCCCAGGGGACCATTCTCTGGGTCAATGCCGCGTTTACCCGGATGACCGGGTACTCCTCCGCTGAGGCGATCGGCCAGACCCCGCGCCTGCTCAAATCGGGCGAGCATCCACCGGCCTTCTATCGAGAGCTCTGGTCCACGATTGCCTCGGGCAAGGGCTGGACCGGCGAGATGACCAATCGCCGCAAGGACGGCTCGGTCTACGTCGAAGAGCAGACCATCACCCCGGTCCGGGACGCCGGCGGCAATCCGGCGTATTTCATCGCCGTCAAGCAGGACCGCACATTGCGGCGGCGGGCCGACGGCGCGCTCCGGCGCTCCGAGGAGCGGTACCGGCTTCTCGCCGAGAATATCAGCGACGTGATCGGGCTCTACGACCTGGGGATGAATGCGGTCTACGTCAGTCCCTCCGTGCAGCAGCTCCGGGGCTTCACACCGGACGAAGTGATCGCGCGGCCCATGATCGACCAGCTGGCGCCGGGCTCCCGCGATCTCGCCATGCGCGTGTTCCGGGAAGAGATGGAAATCGAGCGCAGCGGACGCGGCGATCCGGCGCGGTCCCGGATGCTGGAATTCGAGATGTTGTGCAAGGATGGAACAACCGTCTGGACGGAGTCGAAGCTCACCACGGTGCGCGATTCGAGCGGATCCCTCACGGGAGTCATCGGGGTGTCGCGGGATATCACGGAGCGGAAGCGCGTCGAGGGGACGCTCCGGGACACGAGCCAGACGCTCCGGACGCTCATCGACGCGTCCGTGCTGGCCATCGTCGCCCTGGATCGGGACGGGCGCGTCACGCTGTGGAACAACGCGGCCACCCGGCTGTTCGGCTGGAGCGCGGAGGAGGTGCTCGGCCGGCCGCTTCCCACGGTTCCCGAGGACAGACGCGCCGAGTTCGAGGACGGCCGGGTCCGGAGCCTCACCGGCGAGGATGTCATCTACGAGACGCAGCGGCGCCGGAAGGACGGCAGTCTCGTGGACGTCCTGAGGTCGAGCGCATTCATCTTCGACCCTCAGGGTGAGCGGGCGGGCAGCATGGCGATCTTCGTGGACATCACCGAGCGCAAGCAGCTCGAAGAGCAGCTGCGCCAGGCCGTCAAGATGGAGGGTATCGGGAGGCTGGCCGGCGGCATCGCCCACGACTTCAACAACCTCCTGACGGTGATCGGCGGGCGCTCGTACCTCCTGCTCAGCCAGCTCCCCGCAGGCCACGCGATGCGGCGCGATCTGCTCCTCATCCAGCAAACCGGTGACCGCGCCGCCGCCCTGACGCGTCAGCTCCTGGCCTTCAGCCGGAAGCAGACTCTCGCGCCGGCGGTGATCGACCTCAACGAGATCGTCTCCGGGATGAGGACACTGCTCGAGCGCGTGCTCGGGGAAGACGTGGACGTCATCATGGACCTGGACCCGGCACTGGGCCATGTCACCGCAGACCCTGGACAGATCGAGCAAGTGATTCTCAACATGGCCGTGAACGCCCGGGACGCGATGCCCGAGGGTGGCCAGCTGACGCTCGAAACCCGCCACGTCGACGTGGACCCGACCTACGCCCGGCAGCAGGTCGAGCTGGCCCCGGGGCCGTACGAGGTCCTCTCGATCAGCGACACCAGGGTCGGGATGGACGCGGCAACCGTCGCCCGTGCCTTCGAGCCGTTCTTCACCACGAAGGCGGTCGGCAAGGGCACGGGGCTCGGCCTCGCCACGGCCTACGGCATCGTCAAGCAGAGCGGCGGCCACATCACCGTCTACAGCGAGCCGGGGAGCGGGACGACCTTACGGGTCTACCTGTCCAGAACCGAGACCTCCGAGTCGGCTCCGGTCGCGGCCGAAGAGGCGGCAGCGCGACGAGGAACCGAGGTCGTCCTGCTTGCCGAGGACGACGCCAACCTTCGCGCCCTGACGCGCGACATCCTCGCGAGCAGCGGATACACGGTGCTGGAAAGCCAGGACGTCGAGGACGCGCTCCGCATCGCCGAGCGCCAGGACGGCACGATCCATCTCCTCCTCACCGATGTGGTGATGCCCCACATGAGCGGGCGCGTTCTGGCAGAGGCAGTCAAGCGCTTTCGACCGGACGTCAAGGTGCTCTACATGTCCGGCTACACGGACAACGCCATCGTCCATCATGGCGTGCTCGATCCGGGGACCGCGCTTCTCCAGAAGCCCTTTACCCCGGCCGCCCTCGCCCGCAAGGTGCGCGAGGAGCTCGATCGGCCGCAGTGACGGTTTCCTGGTGCCCGATGCGGCCTCCGGCCGGAGGCGCCCTGAGAAGCCCCGCCGTCTCCGTGCTATTCTTACCGGCACCATGTTCGGCGCGATGCTCGACCCGAACCGTACGCCTGCCGCCCGCGTGACAGCAAAGTGACGCCCAAGGCCGCCGGCAGCACGTTCTCCATGACCAGCGAGGCCGAGCATCTCGTGCGACTGCGCAAGTGGCTGCGCGACGAGCTGGCCCACCACGGCGTCCCGAAGCAGGAGCAGTCCAACCTCCTGCTGGCCGTGGGCGAGCTCTGCGCGAACTCCATCCAGCATGCCTACGAAGGCCGGGGCGGCCAGCCCATCCAGGTTTCGGTCCGCTCCTCGGCCGACTCGCTCGTCATCGAGGTCGAGGACTTCGGCAAGCCCTTCGACGCCGACGGGTACGAGACGCCCGATCTCGACGCCTTGCCCGACAGCGGCTACGGGCTCTTCCTGGTCAAGACCATCGCCGACAGCCTCTCGTTCGACGTCGCCCGCGAGCGAGGCACGCGCTGGACCATGGTCAAGTACCGCCAGGGCCGGGGACCCGACGCCAAGAGGGCCCAGCCGTGACCCCCAGCCGTGACTCAAGGAGGACCATGGACATCGACGTAACGCAGGCGGACGGGGTGACGGTGGTTGCGCCGCGCGGGGATCTCGACATGGCCACGGTGGACCCGGTCAGGCGCACGCTCGCGAGTCTCATCGACCGCGGGCAGTCCCGCCTCCTGGTGGACTTGGGCGGCGTCGGCTACATCGACAGCTCCGGCATGGGCGCCCTGGTCGCCGCCATGAAGCAGGCGCGCGCCGCAGGGGGCGACGTCAGGCTCTGCACCCTGCAGGAGGACGTTCGCGCCATCTTCGAGATGACCCGCCTCATCAAGGTCATGAGCATCCACCCGACACGCCAGGAGGCGCTGGCCTCTTGGCGGTGAGCCCTCGCCGTTCAGCTCGAGCCGCCACGCCTTCGGCTCGGCCACGTCTCACCTCGAACAGCATGTCGTGACCCGGCGCCCGAGCGCCGAGAGCGCGCTGGTGTGGTCCCTGCTCCTCCTGCTGGGTGCGGGCATTGTGTACCCGCTGCTCCAGGTGCTTTCCGTTGCGGTCATGGTGGACGGCCGGCCGACCGCGGCGCCGCTCCTCGCCTTCTTCGCGCGCCCGCTCTTCCGGGAGGCCCTCGTTAACACGCTGGTGTCGGGCGTGCTCGCGGTGGCGCTGGGCAGCCTGATCGCGGTGCCGCTGGCGCTGCTCACGGTCCGCTACAGCTTCCCCGGGCGCGGGCTGCTGACGACGCTCGGACTCCTGCCGCTCGTCATCCCGCCCTTCGTCGGGGCCGTCGCGTTCCAGCAGATCCTGGGGCGCAGCGGCACGGTCAACCTCTTCCTCCTCGAGCGATTCGGCGTGACCGTGCCGTTCATGGAGGGGCTCTGGGGCGTGATCATGGTGCAGACGCTCCACTACTTTCCCTTCATCTGGCTGAACACGGCGGCCGCGCTCTCGGCGCTCGACCGGTCGCTCGAAGAGGCGGCGCAGAACCTGGGATCGTCCGGCTTCCGGCTCTTTCGTCGCGTCCTCTTGCCGCTGTCACTGCCGGGCTACGCGGCCGGAGCGCTCTTGACATTCATCCGCGTGATCGACGACCTCGGCACTCCGCTCATGCTCAACTACACCAAGCTGCTGGCGCCGCAGGCCTACATGCGCGTGACGACGGTGGGGTTGACCGACGTGGACGGCTATGTCATCTGCGCCGTGCTGGTGGCGCTGTCGCTCTCGGCGCTGTGGATCTCGAAGGGGCTCCTGGGGCGCGGTGACTTCACGTCGCTCGGGCGGAGCGGCGAGACGCCGGCCGTGGCGCTCGGCGCGACCGGGACGCTCGCGGTGTGGGCGATTGCCATCCTGCTCCTGGGGCCGGCGCTTCTCCCGCACGTGGGCATCGCGCTCCTGTCCGTGTCCAAGGTCTGGAGTCTCTCGCCGCTGCCCTCCGTGTATACGCTGGGCAATTACGACGAGATCCTCTTCCGCGCGCCGCACTTCATCTGGAACACGTTGCGCTACGCGCTGCTGGCGGCGGCGCTCGACGTGGGACTGGGGACCGTCATCGCCTGGCTCCTGCTGCGCGGGCGGACCCGCGGGCGGCAGTGGCTGGATGCCATCGCCACCATGCCGCTGGCGGTGCCGGGTGTGGTGCTGGCGGTGGGGTACCTGCACGTCTTCCACGGCTGGAGCGTGCCGGGGCTGGGGGCGCCGCTGACCTCGACCTGGCTCATCCTCGTCATCGTCTACGCCGTGCGCCGGCTGCCCTACACGGTGCGCGGCGCCTACGCCGCGCTCCAGCAGCTGCCGGTCTCGCTCGAAGAAGCGGCGCAGAACCTGGGCGCCAGCCGCGCGCGCGCGTTTCTCAAGGTGACGCTCCCGCTCATGGGGCGCGGGCTTCTCGCGGGCGGGCTCCTGGCCTTCGTCAGCTCCGCGGTGGATCTCTCATCGACCATTCTTCTCGTGCCGCACGTCGAGCTCGGGCCGCTCTCGTACGGCATTTATCTCTACATGCAGTCGGCCGTGGGCCGCGGCCCCGGCGCCGCGCTCGGCGTGGTCGCCATCGCGCTCGTCGCGGCCGGCACCTGGCTCGCCACGCGCCTCGCGCGCGGCGGCGCCGGGCTCTTCCGGGCGTAGGGCATGGCTAAGCAAACGTTCCGGGGCGACTGGGTGCTGCCGTTCTCGATGTTCTTCGGCACCTTCGCTTGGTCGTTCGTGTTCGTCAGCCTGCCCTTCTACATCCTGAAGATGTCGACGGTGGACGCGGCGGCGACGCTCCGCTGGACGGGCTGGATCCTCGGCGTCAGCTCGCTCGTGACCGTGGTGACGGCGCCGTTCTCGGCGCGCTTCTTCGGCGAGCGCCACCCGAAGCGGTCGTACATCTTCACCCAGCTCCTGCAGGGCGGGGGCTTCTTCCTCATGGCGATGGCCCGCACCCTTCCGGAGCTGTTCTTCTCGCGCATGCTGCTGGGCTTCATGGGCGCCGTGTCGACCTTCGCCTTCATCATGGTGGGGCGCTCCGGCCGCGACGTGCGGCGTGGTATCGCGTCGATCCAGTCCGGCATGACGCTGGGGCAGGTGCTCGGCCCGGCCGCGGGCGCGCTCGTGGCCGTCCGCATCGGCTTCCGGTTTTCGTTCGTGGCGGCGGGCCTCATGCTCTGGGCCTGCTCGGCCCTGGTCGCGTGGGGTGTGCCGTACCGGCCGGTGGAGCGGCCCCTACACGAGCGCCCGCCGACGGCATCGGTCAAGGAGGTGGCGACGGTCTGCCTCCTGGTCCTCGCGGGCTCGACGCAGGTCTTCTTTCTCACGGCCATCCTGCCGCAGATCCTTCCGCCGCTGGGAGTCGCTCCGTCGGACATGCTCGAGGTGAGCGGGTTTCTGCTCCTGGCCACCGGGGCGGCCGCGGCGGTCGGCGCGATGCTCGCCCCGCGTGTCGGCGAGATCGTGGGCGACCGGCGCACCATCGTGTGGTTCCTCGCGGCCTCGTCGCTCGGGCTGGCGGCGCTGGCCGCCGCGCCCGGCGTCTGGAGCTTCGGCGTCCTCCGCTTCCTGCAGGTGCTCTGCATCGCGCCGGTCTTCCCGCTGTCCGTGGCGGCCATCGCGCAGCGCGCGTCGGGGACGGCCATCGGCATCGTCAACTCATCGCGGATCGCGGCCGCCTTCGTGGGCCCGGTCATCGCCACGACCCTCCTCGCCTGGATGCCTCCGGGCGCGGTCTACCTGGTGCTGGCCGGCATGGGGCTCCTGGTCGTGCCGCTGCTCGTGGGTCTGTCCGGGCCGGGGGGCTTTTCGAAGGAGGCACGCACGTGACGCAAGACGAAACGGTGATCCGGCTGTCCGAGGTGCGCATGGAAGGGGTGGGCAAGCGTTACGGCGCCGCGTGGGCCGTGAAAGACGTGTCCATCTCCATACGCCCCGGCGAGTTCTACACCCTGCTGGGCCCGTCGGGCTGTGGCAAGACCACGCTCCTGCGCATGCTGGCGGGCTTCGCCCAGCCCGACGAGGGGCGCATCTTCGTGGACGACGAGCCGATCGACTCCGTGCCTCCGTGGAAGCGCAACCTGGGCATGGTCTTCCAGCACTACGCGCTGTGGCCGCACATGAGCGTCTTCGAGAACGTCGCCTTCGGGCTGCGCGAGCGCCGGGTCTCCGGGGCCGAGCTCGACCGCAAGGTCAAGGCCGCGCTTCAGCAGGTGGGGCTCGAGGGCTTCGAGACGAGACGGCCGTCGCAGCTCTCCGGGGGCCAGCAGCAGCGCGTGGCGCTCGCGCGCACGCTGATCGTCCAGCCTCGCCTCCTCCTCCTCGACGAGCCTTTGTCGAACCTCGACGCCCAGCTCCGCTCCCAGATGCGGCTCGAGCTGGCGAGACTCCACCGCGACGTCGGCATCACGACCCTCTACGTCACCCACGACCAGGCCGAGGCGCTGTCGCTCTCCACCCGGATCGCGGTGCTCTCCGACGGCGCCCTCGTGCAGGAGGGACGGCCCGAAGAGATCTACTGGAAGCCGCGGAACGCGTTCGTGGCCGAGTTCGTCGGCGCCGCGAACCTCGTGCCGGTGAGCGTGATCGAGCTGCGCGAGATGGGCGTGGTCGTCCAGACCCGAGGCGGCGCGCGCCTGCCCGTGTCGTCGGGGGCGCACGCCTGGTCGGTGGGGGACCGGGCGCTGCTCTGCCTGAGGCCTGAGGCGCTTCGCGTCGAGGAGGCTGCGCTCGCGCCCGGCGGCATCCCGGGGACGGTGGCCGCCCACGTCTTCGAGGGCTCGCGCCAGCTCTACGACGTGACGATCCCCGGCGGCACGATCAGGGTCGAGATGATCACCTCGGCCCTTGTCGGGCGGAGCTTCAAGCTGGGCGACCAGGTCAGGGTAGAGGTTTCGCCCGAGACGTCCGTCCTGCTCCCCGACGAGGGGGCCGCGGCGTGATATCGTCGGAGCCGGAGGGCCTTCATCCATGAGTCCCGAATTGACGCCCGTTGAGCTGAAGCAGCGGCTCGATCAGCGCGAACCCCTCGTGCTCCTCGACGTCCGCCAGGACTGGGAGACCCGCCTCTGCCGGCTCGACAATGCCCTGCACATCCCCATCGAGGAGATCGAGCTGCGCTCCGACGAGCTCGACCCGGCCACCGAGATCATCGTCTACTGCCACCAGGGCGTGCGCAGCGCCGCCGTCGCCGAGTACCTCCGCGGCCTCGGCTTCGCCAATGCCCGGAACCTGGCGGGCGGCCTCGACGCGTGGGCCCGCGCCGTCGATCCGTCGATGCGCCGCTACTAGCCCCTATGCCCTCGCTCGTGCGCGTCGACAAGAAAAGGGGCTGCGCGTGGGTGACGCTCGACCGCCCGCCGCTCAACCTGATCGTCCCCGAGCTCATCGCCGAGCTGCGCGCGGCATTCGAGGCTCTCGCGCGGGACGAAGGCGTGCGCGCGGCCGTCGTGACGGGCGCCGGGCGCGCGTTCACGGCCGGCATGCAGGTGCAGGTGCTCCGGGACCTAAGTCCCGCCACGGCCAAGGCCCTCATCACGTCGCTGCACGAGGCGATCCACGCCGTCCACGACGCGCCCTTCCCAACCGTCGCGATGGTCAACGGCCCGTGCCTGGGCGCCGGCTTCGAGCTCGCGATGGCCTGCGACCTCCGCGTCGCCGCCGCCGGCGCCCAGCTGGGATTGCCGGAGGTGAAGGTGGGGGCGCCCTCGGTGATCGAGGCGGCGCTCCTGCCCGCACTCGTCGGCCCCGGGCGCGCGGCCGAGATGCTCCTGACGGGCGACAGTATCGTCGCCGACCAGGCTCTCGCCTGGGGACTCGTCAACCGTGTGGCGCCGGCGGAGGACCTGGAAGCGGTCACGGCCGCGCTCGTCGAGAAGATCCTCGCGTGCGCGCCGCCGGCCATCAGGCTCCAGAAGGAGCTGATGATCCGCTGGCGGAACACCGACCTGGCCTCCGCCGTCCGGATCGGCATCGACGCGTTCGCCCAGAACTACACGACGGGCGAGGGGCGCGAAGCCGCGCTGGCGTTCCTCGAGAAGCGCCCGGCGAAGTTCGAGTAGGCGGATGATCAAGGCCGTCACGTTCGACTTCTGGGAAACCCTCGTCCGCGACTCACCGGAGAATCTGCGCCGGCAGCAGGATCGGCGAGGCTGAGGTGGCGGAGGCCTACGACCGCTCCGAGCACGTGCTCGTCGAGCGCTTCTGGGGCCGCCATCGCGATCCGCTGATCGCCGATCAGGTCCGGCTCGTCCTGGAGACGGCGTCGCCGGGCGTCTCCCGAGTCCTCCTGAAGGCGCCGCCCGCTGCCAGCCAGACGTGCAGGGTAACCACAACGAGCTAAAGGTGGCGTTCCCTCATGACTTACGTCTTTGATGCGTGTAAGGCCGGGCGTCTCCCCGCCAACTCCTGCGTGGTCATCAGCAACAATGAGAGAGGCCCTCGCCCGAGCCCAACGCAAAGGTATTCGGGTCCCGAGCCCTACCAGCCCAGCCGGGTCCCGATCCGCCGCGTGAAGTGGGCGCCCGCGTCATGACCAAGATGGAATAATTCCTTCGGCAAGGCTGGATTCGGGCTGGTCGGGGCAGGGTCCTGGTTTCGTGAGCAGCCTGTAATGTCAAATAGTTACACAGCGGCACTAGAAACGTTGACTCTCCTTGGCCGCCGGCGCCAAGCTCTTATCAGAGATGGGTGACGGGATCGTGACTGTCCGGAGCCTGACCGCCAAGCTTGCGCTGGGCGTCGCCTTGCTTGTCCTGCTGAGCATCGGCCTCATGGCCGGGCTCGCAGTCTGGCGCAGCGCGGAGGCGCTCCGTGAGCGCGCTCTGGCCACCAACCACACCGTCGCGCTCGGGGTCTCCTACGCGGTAGAGCAGTACGTCGCTGACGCCATGGCGATCATGCGGGAGGCCGCCGAGCGCCCGAAGCTGCGTCACGAGATCACCAGCGGGAACTGGCACGAGGCCAGGACGGTCCTGGAGAACGTCGCCCGCCACTTCCGGCAGTTTGACTATGTCTTCGTCCAGGATGCCCAGGGGATCATTCGGGCTCGGGTGCCTCACGCCGAGACCGTAGGCGAAGATTTTTCCTCCCGCGATTTCTTTCGTGAGGCGATGCGAACGCGACAGCCGTACCTCTCGGGCGTCTACGTCTCGAAAGCCACCCAGCGGCCGGTCGTCGCGACCGCCGTGCCCGTCCTCCACGCCGATGGGCGCGTGGCAGGCGTATTGGTCGGGGCGCTCTCCCTCCAGACGATGAACCGTCTCGTATCGGTCGCGGCGCATGACGACGGGCGCGCCATCTATTTGGTCGATAGCCAGGGCCGGCTCATCGCTGATTCGCGAGCTGTAGTGGAGTCCCTCCGCGACATGCGGGCCGAGCCAGTGGTCCAAGCGGTGCTGTCGAAACGCGCGGGCACGATGATCTTCCGCGGGCCCGGCCGCGGCGACGAGATGCTTGGTGCGTACGTGCCGATCAAGCCGTTCGACTGGGGGGTTGTAGTCATCAGGTCCACCGCCGCGGCTCAGGCCCCTGCGGCACGTCTCGGTTCCGTGCTGATCTGGATCGCCGTCGGGTGCACCGTGGGCGCCATCGCGGTAGGCGTGGGGTTCGCTCGCCGTCTCACGCGCCCCCTGCTGCGCTTGGCCGAGGCGAGCAAGAGGATCGCGGCCGGCGAGCTGTCGACCCGGGTCGCGGTGAGCGGCCAGGACGAAGTGGCGACACTGGCGCGCGCCTTCAATCAGATGGCCGACGCTGTGGCGCAGTCCCACCAAGCCCTGGCACAGCGGGCGGCCGAAGTCGAGACGATGAATCGGAAGCTCATCGAGGAGGCGGCCGTGCGGCAGCAGGCGGAGGCCGCGACCCGGCATCAGGCCGAGCGCCTCGCTATCCTCCACGAGATCGACCGCGGGCTGCTCGCCGCGGAGACGCCGGCGGTGATCGCCGAGGCGACCCTCGGGCGGGTACGTCAGCTGCTTGGGGTCCCCCGCGCCATCGTGAACCTGTTCGACCTCGAGGCTGGCGAGGTGGAGTGGCTGGCGGCGGCCGGGCGCCGCCGCGTCCATGTCGGGCCTGGCGTCCGGTTCCCGCTCGCGCTGATGGGTGACGTGGCCGCCCTGCGGCGCGGGGAGCTCCAGATGATCGACGTCGATGCCCTGCCGCGGAGCCCCGAGGCGGAGGCCCTGCTCGCCAGCGGTGTCCACGTGTACATGGTGGTGCCCATGATCGCCGGAGGGGAGCTCATCGGCGCGCTCAGCTTCGGCGGCGGCGCAGGGCCATTTTCGCCCGAGCAGGTCAGCATCGCGAGCGAGGTCGCGGCCCAAATTGCCATCGCGATCGCACAGTCTCGGCTCTACGAGCGCGTCAAACGGCAGGCGATGGAGCTCGAGCAACGGGTGCAGGAGCGCACGCAAGAGCTCGAAGCGGCGAACCAGGAGCTGGACACCTTCAGCTATTCGATCTCGCACGATCTCCGGGCGCCGCTCCGGGCCATGCAGGGGTTCACGGAAGCACTGCTGGAGGACTACGGCGAGCGCCTGGATTCCACCGGACAGGACTATGCGCAGCGCATCGTGGCCGCGAGCCACCGCATGGACGCTCTGATTCAGGATCTCCTGGCCTACAGCCGACTGAGCCGAACCGAGGTGCGACTCGACCCGGTCAATGTCGAGACGGTGGTCGATGAGGTGTGTGGGCAGCTGGCGACGGAGCTCAAGGACCGCGGGGCCGAGATCACCGTCGACCGGCCCCTGGCGCGGGTGATGGCGCATCGAGCGGTCTTCGGCCAGGTCCTTGCGAATCTCCTCACGAATGCCGTGAAATTCGTGGCCCCGGACACGCCACCCCGCGTTAGGATCTGGACTGAGCTACGCGGGGATTGGGTTCGGCTCGGCGTGGAGGACAATGGGATCGGGATCATCGCGGAGCATCGTGAACGCATCTTCCGGGCGTTCGAGCGGCTCCACGGGGTCGAGCAGTATCCCGGAACCGGGATCGGCTTGGCCATCGTTCAGAAAGGGATAGCCCGCCTCGGCGGCCAAGTGGGGGTCGAATCGACCCTCGGCCAGGGGAGCCGATTCTGGGTGGAACTCAAGAGCGCGGAGGCCTGATCATGCACGCGAACGCCTACCCGATTCTGCTCGTCGAGGATTCTCCGGATGACGCGCTCCTGATCCAGCGAGCCTTCCGCAAGGCAAACCTGGCGAATTCGGTTCAGCTGGTCCGGGACGGCGAGGAGGCGGTGGCCTACCTCAAGGGTGACCCGCCCTTTTCCGACCGGCGCCAATTTTCCCTGCCGGTGCTCATGCTACTGGATCTCAAGCTTCCGCGGCGCTCGGGGCTCGAAGTGCTCAAATGGGTCCGCCAAGACGGCACCCTCAAGCGGTTGCCCGTGGTGGTGCTGACATCCTCACGCGAGAGTGTCGATGTCAACCGCGCGTATGACCTTGGCGTCAACTCGTACCTGACCAAGCCGGTGGGCTTCGAGGCCCTGCTGGAGATGGTCAAGAGCGTGAACCTCTACTGGCTGATCCTGAACGAACAGCCGGAGATTGGCCGGGCATAAAACGCTAATGGACGACCAGTTCCGGATTCTGCTCATCGATGACAGCTCGGATGATCGTGTGCTTATCCGCCGCGCCCTCGAGCAAGAGTTCGAGCCGTTGGAGGTATGCGAAGTCGGCGATGCCGAGGCGCTCGAGCGTGCTCTGAACGCTGAGCCCTACGATCTCGTTATCACCGACTACAACATGGGGTTCACGGACGGGTTCACCCTGCTGGATACCATAAAGGCCCGATGGCCGGACTGCCCAGTGATTCTCTGCACGGGGACCCTGACTGAGGAGATCGCCGTGGCGGCGTTACGCAAGGGGCTGGACGATTATGTGCTCAAGGACCAGCAGCGCTTTCTTCGCATGCCGGCGGCGGCCCGGAGCGCGGTGGAGCACGCTCGGCAGCGTGCCGCCGCGCGGGCTGCCGAGGTCCGCTACCAGGCCCTGTTCGAGGGCGCCCCGGTTGGGCTCGTCCGGTCGCTGCCGGACGGTCGCATCCTCGCCGCGAATCCGGCGGCGGCTCGCATCTGGGGCTATCCCGATGTGGCGTCGTTTCTCCGGATCAACTCGCGAGAGCTGTTCACGGACACGGAAGATTGGGGTCGATTATCGGCGATCCTCGAGAGCCAGGATACCGTGCACAACTTTGAGATTCACGGGCGGCGCGGGGACGGGACGCTGGCCTGGGTGACCGCCAGTGTTGGGCTGGTGCGAGACGCCGGCGGGTGTGTGCTGCACTCCGAGTGGAGTTTCCAGGACATCACCGAGCGCAAACAGCTCGAGGCGCAGCTTCGACAGGCCCAGAAGATAGAAGCCCTTGGCCAACTGGCAGGCGGCATCGCCCACGACTTCAACAACCTGCTCACTGTCATCGGGGGCCGCAGCAGCCTCCTGCTCCGGAAGCTGCGCCCGGATGATCCGGCGCGCAGGGATCTCGACCTGATCGAGAAGACCACCCAACGGGCCGCCGGTCTCACCCGCCAGCTCCTCGCGTTTAGCCGCAAGCAGGTCCTGGAGCCGAAGCCGCTCGATCTCAACGCGCTTGTGGCCGGCGTGGCGCCCATGCTGAAACGCTTGATCGGGGAGCATATCGAGGTCGTGATCGTGCCGGGCAGCGGCCTTGGTCACGTCATGGCCGATCCCGGGCAAGTCGAGCAAGTAGTCATGAACTTAGTCGTGAATGCTCGGGACGCGATGTCGGACGGCGGGATGGTGAAAATCAAGACCGCGCGCCGAGACGTGCAGGAGGCTGCTCTCCATGCGCAAGGCCATGTGCCTCCAGGCCGGTATGTCACCCTGAGTGTTCAGGATACGGGGTGCGGGATGGATTCGCTGACCCTGGCACGGATCTTTGAGCCGTTCTTCACCACTAAAGAACCGGGCAAAGGAACCGGCCTTGGCCTCTCAACCGTACACGGCATCGTGCACCAAAGTGACGGCTACATTGGAGTCGATAGCGCACTAGGCCGCGGGACGACCTTCACGACCTACCTGCCTCGGATTACGGAGCCGGTTAACGCCACGGAAGCTCCGAAAGTATCGCCGCGAGATCTGATGCGAGGGACTGAGACTGTTCTGCTCGCCGAGGACGACGAGGAAGTGCGGCGGCTCGCGTCCGAGATCTTGAAGACGTGCGGCTACACGGTCCTTGAGACAGGCGATCCGCTCGAAGCACTCACCATCGGGGAACGGCGGAACGGAGCCATTGATCTGCTCCTGACGGACATGGTGATGCCGGCGATGCCTGGATCCGAACTGGCGCAACGCCTGGCCACTACGTGCCCCGGGCTGCGCGTCCTTTACATGTCAGGGTACACGGACGAGATGATCGCCGCGGCTGCTGCAAGCGGGCCTGCTCGATTCCTTCTGCGCAAGCCGTTCACCCCAGACGACTTGGCGAGAAAAGTCCGCGAGGCACTGGCGCGGCGCTAGAACGGCTATCCTCCGCTCCCAACCGTCGAATTGTGAACGCCACTCGGGCGCCGGGGACGGCTTAGTCGCAACCGCCTTCGGCCCGCGGCGTACCCGCCGGCTTTCTATTGATAATCTCTAGGTTACCGACGGCACGACGAGCACGTAGCTCCTTGGCTCGTAATCGACCACAACGTCCTGACGCCCGCCCTTTTCGAGGAGGCGCTCGCCGGCTACATCGAGCCGGTGCTCCACGTGCCGCCAGAGCTCACGCCGCGGGCGGCGGAGGCCGTGCGCGAGCTCGCGTCGCGGGGTGTCGCGCGCGGCATCATCTCCAACACCGGCCGGACTCCGGGCGTCATCCTGCGGCGGGTCCTCGAGCGGCACGATCTCCTGCGCCATTTCACGGCCGTCGCCTACTCCGACGAGGTCGGCTACCGTAAGCCCGACGCCGAGATCTTCCGGCGAACCCTCGCGGAGCTCGGCATCGGGGCGGGTGAAGCGGCCCACGTCGGTGACAATCCCGTCGCCGACGTGCAGGGGGCGCAGGGCGTCGGGATGCGCGGCGTCCACTACGCTGCTGCCGGGCGGCCCGGCGCCACCCATGCCGATCTGATCGTCGCCGACCTCGGCGATTTGGCCTCACGACTGATGCGCTGACGGCTTTTTCGTGTTGCGTCATTCCTTTGCGGCGGGTAACATCCTTCCCCGTCATGGACGTGGCGTCGCTGAGGGCAAAGATCCGCGATATCAAGGACTTCCCCACCGAGGGCGTTCTCTTCAAAGACATCACCACGCTGCTCAAGGACGGGCCGGCGTGGGCGGCAGTGATCGAGCATCTGGCCGCGAAGTACCGGAAGGGCTCGGTCGACGTCGTGGTCGGTGTAGAGTCGCGCGGGTTCATCTTCGGCGGCGTGCTGGCGCGAGAGATCGGGGCGGGCTTCGTGCCCGTGCGCAAGAAGGGCAAGCTCCCCGCCGCGGTGATCGAGGAAGAGTACGAGCTCGAGTACGGCCGGGATGTGCTCGCCATCCACGAGGACGCCATCACCAAGGGCCAGACGGTCCTGGCCGTGGACGACCTCCTCGCGACGGGCGGCACGATGGCCGCGACGCTGCGCCTGGTCGAGCGGCTGGGAGGCGCCGTGGTCGCCTGCGAGTTCCTGATCGAGCTGAGATTTCTCAAGGGGCGCGAGCGGCTGAAGGGCTACCGCATCGAGTCCCTCATTCAGTATGATTAAGGAGTTGGCAGTATGACTAAAGAGTTGGCAATATGACTAAGGGGTCGGCAGTACGATTCCTTGCCACGATCGAGGTCGGTCCGGCTATGATGGGGCGGGTGATGGATAGTGGCGGGCGTGACGGAGGGCTGCATGACTAGGCGGATTGTGATCGTGCTCTTGCTGTCGGCCGCATTGGCGGGGGGCATCAGCACGCCCGCCGCCGCCGAGGAGGTCCGCCAGGGTCTCAACGCGCCGATGATCCTCCAGATGCTCTCGCGGCCCGTCGAGAAGCCCGAGTCGGTGATGCGGGAGATGCTCCGACCCGACGCGGTCCAGGCCAAGCCCGTGCGCTTCGACCAGCCGCAGGTGATGCCCGACGGCTCGGTCCGGTACGGCACCGACGCCGCGTCGGTCACGATGACCATCAGGAACCCGTGCCCGCCAGGCGATGTCGAGCACGAGATGATGGCCCTGCGGTCGCTGCCCGGCCGCGGCCGCAAGTAGCCCGCCGCCGCTTCGCGTCGCAATCCGCACCTCGCCCGGAGGAGGTCGCTCGCGTATGGCCATCAAGCAGGTCGGTGTGATCGGTTGCGGGCTCATGGGTTCCGGCATCGCGCAGGTTTCGGCGCAGGCCGGCTTTCCGACCGTGGTGATCGAGGCCAACCAGGCCTTCCTCGACAAGGGGCTGGATGGGATGCGCAAAAGCCTCGAGGGGCTCTGCGCCAAGGCCAAGATGGAGGAGCGGGCCAAGGACGAGACGCTGGGGCGTCTCAAGGGCTCGACCCAGCTCGAAGACCTCAAGGACTGCGACCTCGTCATCGAGGCCATCACCGAAAACCAGCTGCTGAAGAACGAGACCTTCGCCAGGCTCGACGCTATCTGCCGGCCTCACGCGCTGCTGGCGTCGAACACCTCCTCGTGCAACGTCACCGCGATGGCCGCCGCTACGAAGCGCCCGGGGCAGGTGCTGGGACTGCACTTCTTCAATCCGGTGCCGCTCATGAAGCTCGTGGAGGTCGTGCAGTCCATCCTGACCGACGACGCGACGGTTGCGGCCGCCTTCGAGTGGGTGCAGGCCGTCGGCAAGGTGCCGGTCAAGACCAAGGATTCGACCGCCTTCATCGTGAACCGGCTGCTCGTGCCCTACCTCCTCGACGCCATCCGCGTCTACGAGGGCGGCCTCGCCACGCTCGAGGACATCGACCAGGCGATGAAGCTCGGCTGCGGATACCCGATGGGGCCGTTCACCCTGCTGGACCTGGTCGGGCTGGACACGACCATGTTCGTCGCCGAGGTGATGTTCGAGGAGTTCCGCGAGCCCAGGTACGCGCCCCCGCCGCTCCTCAAGCGCATGGTGATGGCGGGCAGGCTCGGGCGCAAGACTGGGCGCGGCTTCTACGACTACAGCCGGAAATAACCGACTGGCGCCACCGGGCAACGCCGCCCATGCACAATCTCTTCTATCTCAGCGACGAGCAGCGGGCCGTCCGCGATCTCGCCCGAGAGATCGCCCGGGAGCGCATCGCGCCGCTGGCCGCCCGCGTGGACGAGACCGGCGAGTACCCTCACGACCAGCTCGCGGTCCTGGGCAAGCAGGGGCTCATGGGCCTGCACATCCCCGAGGCCTACGGCGGCACGGCCGTCGGCTCGCTCGCCTTTTGTCTCGCGTCAGAGGAGGTCGCCTCGGCCTGCGCCGCGACCTCGACCATCTTCATCGTCCAGAACCTGGGCGGCTACGGCTACACGCGGGAATTCCCGGTCGAGCGCTACATACGCGACGCCAAGATTACCCAGATCTACGAAGGCACCAACCAGATCCAGCGTATGATCATCGCCCAACAGCTCATAGGAACGCTCTGACAAGGGGGTCGTGATGCGAGAGCACCGGACAGGCAAAGGCACGGATCGCAGGACCTTCCTCAAGACGGCGGGAGCCGCGGCGGGCGCGACGGCGCTCGCGGGCTTTCCCGCGGTGCTGCGGGCGCAGGCGCCCACCTTCAAGGTCGGCGTCGTCCATCCCGTGACGGGGCCGCTCGCCGAACCGGGGCAGGCCTCCCGGCTGGGCGCCCAGATGGCCGCCGACGCCATCAACGCCGCCGGCGGGATCAAGGCGCTGGGCGGGATGAAGCTCGAGCTGGTGCTCGGGGACACCCAGACGAAACCCGACGTGGGGCGGACCGAGGCCGAGCGCGTGATCAACCAGGGCGCGCAGATGTTGATGGGCTCCTTCGACTCCGGCAGCACGGCGGCCATGGTCCCCGTGACGCAGCAGCGGCGCATACCGTTCCTGGTCGACATCGCCGCGGCCGACCCGATCACGGCGAATGTGGCCAAGGCGGTCAAGGAAGGGCAGCAGAAGGTCCAGTACGTCTACCGCAACTTTCCAACCGGGTCGTCCTTCGGCCGGAAGGCCGTCCAGTACTTCGGCGAGATCTTCAAGGAAGCCGGGGTCTCGCCCAAGCGGGTCGTCCTGATGTACGCCAACGACCTGTTCGGCCAGAACAACGCGAAGGGCTTCCAGGCCGCGCACGCGGCGGCGAAGCCGTCCTGGGACATCGTCGACGTGATCCCGTGGCCGGAGCCACCCCAGGATCTCTCGACGGAGGTCTCGCGCGCCAAGGCGGCCAAGCCCGACGTCATCGCGCCCATCACGCGCCCGGCCAGCGCCCAGCTCCTGCTGCCCGAGATCCGCAAGCAGCGGCTCGACATCCTGGGGATCGTCGGGCCGGGGAGCCCCGGTCTCTACGAGGCCGGCCAGCTCGCCGCCTTGAAGGAAGACCTGGAGTACGTCATGAGCTGCCTGCCGTGGGCAAACTTCAAGAACCCGCGCACCCAGAAGGTGGCGGAGGACTACCTGAAGCGCTCGGGCGGCAAGACGTTCGATACGAACTCCGGGTACTCCTACGACGGCATGATGCTCATCGCCGACATCCTCGAGCGCGCGAAGTCCGCCGATCCGGACACCATCGTGGAGGCCATCAAGAAGACGAACTACACGGGCGGCCTGATGCAGTATGCCGGCCCGGTCGTCTTCAACGAGATCGGCGACAACCCCAACGCGATCACGACCATGGTGCAGATCCTCAACCAGAAGCCCGTCGCGGTGTGGCCCAAGGAGGCCGCGCTCCAGAAGTTCGTCTTCCCGCGTCCCAAGCGTTGACCGCCGGCGGGCCCCGGCCGGGAGGGCAGTAGGGTGGATCCGACCCTCATCGGACAGGGCCTGCTCAGCGGCTTCCTCTTCGGCGGTGTCTACAGCCTGATGGCCGTCGGGCTCACCCTGATCTTCGGGGTGATGCGCGTCGTCAACTTCGCCCACGGCGACATGATGGTCTGGGGCATGTACCTCGCCTGGCTGCTCGCCTCCCGCGCTGGGATCGACCCCTACGTGGGCTTCGTCGTCTGCGGCGCGGCGCTCTTCCTGTTCGGGTTCGCGGTTCAGCGGGGACTCGTCGACCGCATCGTGGACGCGCCGCACGAGATGCAGATCCTCCTGATGCTCGGCGTCGCCCTCGTCCTCGAGAACGCCGCGCTGGTCGCCTTCGGTCCCGATCCGACGCGCGTGCGCTCGCCGCTCAGCCAGTCCACCGTGTGGCTCGGCCCCATCTTCGTCGACCTGGCCCGCCTGCTGACCTTCGGGGTCGCGATGGCGCTCACGGCTGCGCTGTGGCTGTTTCTCTCGCGCACCGACCTCGGCCGGACCATGCGCGCCGCCGCCGACAACCCGTACGGCGCCCGGGTCATCGGGGCGGACGTGCGGCGTGTCTACGCCGCCGCCTTCGGCGTCGGCGCCGCCTGCGTGGGCGCCGCCGGGGCGCTGGTGTCGCCCATCTTGCCCTTCCAGCCGACGAGCGGCCTTGGGCTCTCCGTGACCTCGTTCAACATCGTCATCATCGGCGGCATGGGCAGCCTCCCGGGCGCCTTTGCCGGCGGCATCCTCGTCTCGGTCGCCGAATCCATGGGCGCCGTGTTCCTCTCCCCCTCGATGAAGGAGCTGGTCAGCTTCGGGCTCCTGATCGCCATCCTGCTCTTCCGGCCGGCCGGCCTCTTCGGCAAGACCACGGCCTGAGCCCCCGCATGAAGCTTGCCGCGCTCCTGGCCGTGGCAGTCCTCGTCGCGCTGCCGTGGGTCGTCAGCTCCTACGTGGTCACCGTGCTGATCTTCATCTTCTTCTACGCCTACCTCGGCCAGGCCTGGAACATCGTCGGCGGCTACGCGGGGCAGCTATCCGCGGGGCACGCGGCCTTCGTCGGCGTCGGCGGCTACGCGGCGGCCCTCCTGTCCATGCACGCGGGGCTCACGCCCTGGATCGGCATGTGGATCGGCGGGGTGCTGGCCGCGGCGCTCGGGGCGGTCATCGGCTATCTGGGCTTCCGGTTCGGCCTGCGCGGCTTCTACTTCGTCCTGCTGACGGTCGCCTTCGCCGAGATCTGCCGCGTCGTGGCGTTGAACGTCGACGCCGTCGGCGGTGCGCTCGGCCTCTACATCACGTTCACGGGCAACCCGCGGCAGTTCCAGTTCCAGGACAACCGCGTCTACTACTACGTCGCCCTCGCGCTCATGCTGGGAGCGACGGCGCTCGTGTGGGCACTCGAGCGCCACCGCCTGGGCTCGTACCTCATGGCCATCCGCCAGGACGAGGGCGCTTGCGAGGCCTTGGGTGTGGACACCTTCCGCTGCAAGATGCTGGCGATGGTGCTGTCGTCCTTCCTCACGGGCGTGGGCGGGACGTTCTACGCCTTCTACCTCTTCTCGCTGCAGCCCAACGCGGTCTTCGGCATCCCGCTGTCGGTGGAGATCATCATCCGGCCCATCGTGGGCGGCGCCGGCACGGTGCTGGGCCCCATCATCGGCTCGTTCATCCTGAGCCCCCTCGCCGAGATTTCGCGCACGTACTTCTCGCAGGGCGGCTGGAACGGCGCGCACCTGATCGTCTACGGCCTCCTGCTGATCGCCGTGGTGCTGTTCCTGCCCCAGGGCGCGTACCCGGCGCTCCTGCGGCTCGCGCGGAGGCGGTCGGCATGACCCTGCTCGAGGTCTCGGGACTCAGCAAGCGCTTCGGGGGTCTCCAGGCCGTCGGCGGCCTCGACCTGTCCATGGCCCAGGGCGAGATGCTCGGGATGATCGGGCCCAACGGGGCGGGGAAGACCACGGTCTTCAACCTGCTTTCGGGCTTCCTTGCGTCCGACTCGGGAGAGGTTCGCTTCCGCGGCCGCCGCCTCCACGGCCTCAAGCCCCACGAGATCTGCCGGCTCGGGCTGGCGCGCACCTTCCAGATCGTCCGGCCGTTCCCGCAGCTCTCCGTCGTCGAGAATGTCAGGATCGCGGCGCTCTCCCGGCATCCCGCCATGGGGGAGGCCCTCGATGCGGCGCGGGCCGTCGTGGAGCGCGTCGGGCTCGGCGCGCGGCTGCGCGAGCCCGCCGCGGGGCTGACGCTCGCCGACCGCAAGCGGCTCGAGCTGGCTCGCGCGCTCGCCACGGAACCAACTCTGCTTTTACTCGACGAAGTCATGGCCGGCCTCAATGCGACCGAGATCGACACCATGGTCCGGCTGGTCGGCGCCATCAACGCGGGCGGGGTGTCCGTGCTGCTCATCGAGCACAACATGCGCGCCGTCATGTCGCTCTCGCACCGCATCGTGGTGCTCTCGTTCGGCGAGAAGATCGCCGAGGGTCCGCCGCGAGCCGTCGCCGCCGACCGCCGGGTCATCGAAGCCTACCTCGGGGAGGAGTATGTCCACCCTGCTGCGCCTTGACGGGATCCAGGTTGGGTACGGCGATATGACGGCCGTCCACGAGGTCTCGCTCGAGGTGCGTGAGGGCGAGACGGTGGCGCTCATCGGCGGCAACGGGGCGGGGAAGACGACGACGCTCCGGGCCGTCTCCGGCCTGCTGCCGCTCCGCAGCGGGAGCATCGAGTTCGCCGGCGAGCGCCTCGACGGTCTCGGTCCCGCGGGCGTCGTCGCGCGCGGCATCGCGCACGTACCCGAGGGCCGCCAGCTCTTCCCCACGATGACGGTCAGAGAGAACCTCGAGCTGGGCGCCAGGTCGGTCGACGCGCGCCGGCGCCGGGCCGAGACGCTCGCGTGGGTCTTCGATCTCTTCCCGCGGCTCTCCGAGCGGCAGAGGCAGGTGGCGGGCACGCTGTCGGGCGGCGAGCAGCAGATGTGCGCCATCGGCCGCGGGCTCATGGCGAAGCCGCGTCTTCTGATGCTGGATGAGCCCAGCCTGGGTCTGGCCCCCGTCGTGGTGCGAACGATCTTCGACGATCTGGAGCGCATCAACCGGGGAGGCTTGACCATCCTGCTGGTGGAGCAGAACGTCCTGCGCGCGCTCCAGCTCTGCCACCGCGGCTATGTCCTCGAGAACGGGCGAATCGCGCTCGAAGGCGCGCGCGAGGTCCTGCTCGCGAGCCCCCACATCAAACAGGCCTACCTCGGCCTCTAACCCAGGCCGCCGATAAGGGCCCATCTGCTTCGTTGGCGCCCTCGGCCGCACGTTCGACGTACAGGAGTACGCCTCGCGTGCGGCGTTCGGGCGCCGCCTCGCATCAGGACCCTTCTCAGCGGCCTGCGGGTCAATAGACTCGGGGCAGTTTCGCGAAAGTTGCCCTCGTGGGCCGTTCTGCATATGCTGGTCTGACCGGGTGTGAGGAAGCCCGGCTCCCCTCATGCGCTCCTCGACACGGGATCTTCTCTTTGGAGTCGCGCTCGGCGCACTGGCGCTCTCCGCGCTGGGCGCGGGCGGCGTCGCGGTCGCCCTCCGCCATGTCTCGCTCGCGCGAGAGCAGGCGGCGGCGCGCGCCCAGGAGTCGGCGGCCATGCTCGTGGCCGACACGCAGGCTGCGCTGCACCGCGAGGCACGGCTGCTCGCGCGAGACCCGGCCCTTGTGGACGGCGTCGCCAAGGGCGACTGGGCGACTTTGGCCCGAGGCGTCTCGCCGCGTCTCGCCGCCGTCACCCTCGAGCGGGTTGCCGATTTCGTCTCGGTCCTCGACGTCGCGGGGAGCGCGCTCCTCCAGGTGCCCGCACTGCCGCCAACGCCCATTCCCGACCCCGCGGCCATCAGCGCATCGCCGCCTGGGCTGACGGTTCTCAACAGCCATCCCTATGTCGTCGCGGCGGTCCCCGTGGTCGGCCCGGCCGCGGGGAGCGCGGGGGAGACCCGGCCCGCGGGTTTCGTGGTCATCGCCCGCCGGCTCGAGAACGTGGCGCCGCTGGCCGCGGGAGCTTCTGCCCGGCCCGGCATGCTGTTCCTCGTCAATGGCCGTCCGCTCGTCTCGTCTCTCCAGCGTCCGCCGACGGCGGACTGGATCGGAGCGACAGTGGCCGGCAAGGTCAGCCTCGACGGTGGACGGGATTTCCTCGTCCGCCCCGCCGGCCGGGTCGCCGTCTCAGGGCCGGGGCGGCTCTGGCTGCTCGTCGCCGATGACGGCGAAGGCCGCCGGCGCGCTCTCGTGGGGTGGTTGACGGGGCTGGGGATATGCGGGCTCGGCAGCGCCGCGGCGGCGCTCCTGCTCTACCGCGAGCCCGGGGCGCCACGCCGGCGGGCGATTGAACCGCTGCTCGGTCCGGAGCCGTCCGATCCCGATCCGGAGCTGGCCCGGCGAAACCGCGAGCTCGAGGCTCTCAACGCCGTGGCGCTCAGCATGGGCCGCTCGGCCGACGTCGTCGCCACCGCCGGGGAGATGCTCGATGTCGTCCGCGCGCTGGCGCAGATGGACGTGGGCACCGTGCACCAGCTCGACACGGGCGACGGCACCCTGACGCTGATCGCCCAGCGCGGTCTCACGCCCGAGTTCGCGGCCCATCTCCGCGTGAGGCCGGTCGAGGGCTCCTATATGGGCGAGGCGGCCCGCGCGGGGCGGCTGATCGTGACCCACCTCGACCCGGCGTCGCTCACCGATCCCTGGCTGACCCAGCTGCAGGCCGTGCGCGCCCACCGGACGCAGCTCGCCATGCCCATCCCCGTCAAGGGGCGGACCTGGGGCGTGATGTCGCTGATCTCGCAGGAGCAGCGCGAGTTCCTGCCCGAGGAGGTCAAGGTCCTCGAGGCCGTCGCCCACCAGATCGGCCAGGTCGTCGAGCGCGCGCTCCTCCTGGCGCAGATGGAGGAGCAGAGCCGGCGGCTCGAGACGCTGGCCCGAATCGGGCACAGCCTCACTGCCGCCCGCTCGGTCGAGGACGTGCTGGCCGCGGTCGTGGGCGCGGCGCGCGGGCTCGTGGCCGACGGCGCGGCGCGGCTCGCCGTCGCCGAGGGAGACCGGCTCCGCTTCTGCGCCGAGGCGGGCCTGCTCGGGCGCCTGCCGGCGGAGCGGCCCGGCAGTCTCGCCTTCGGCGAAGGCGTCACGGGCCGGGTCGCCGCCACACGCCAGCCTGTCGTCGTCGACCGGATCGAGGCGTCGCCCGAAATCGTGGATCTCCCGTGGCTCAGGGCCGAGGGCTTCGTCTCGGGGGCCGTCATCCCGCTCCTCGTGCGCGAGCGGCTGGTGGGGGTCCTGAACGTCTTCACGCGCACGCCACATGCCTTCGTGGCGGCCGACATGGACCTCCTGCTCTCATTCGCCAGCCACGCCGCCATCGCCATCGACAATGCCCAGCTCTTCACCGAGGCCCAGCAGAGCGCGGCGCGCTATCGGGCGCTGTTCGAGGTCAGTGGGGCCCTCGCGTCTTCGCTCGAGCTCGACCAGATCCTCGACATCATCGTCGAGCGCTGCCAGGGCCTCACGGGCGCGGCGGCGGTCGGGATCTTCCGTGCCGAGCCTGACACCGGCCTGTTGACCTACGCGCGGGCCACGGGCGTCTCGAGCGAGTTCCTCCGCGGCCTGCGCGTGCGCGTGGGCGAAGGCACCGCCGGCCGCGCCCTTCGCGAGCGGAGCCCCGTCTGGACGGCCGACATCCTCAACGACCCCGCGATCCCGCTGTCCACGGACACGCGCATCCTGGTCGAGCGCGAGGGCTACCGGGGCGTGCTCTCGGTGCCCATCTTCATCAAGGGCGAGCCCTATGGGGGCCTGACCGTGTACTGGTGGCAGCCGCACCCGGTCTCAGCGGCGGAGATCGAGGTGATGACCGCGCTGGGCGGCCAGGCGGCCGTCGCCATCGAAAACGCCAGGCTCTTCGCCGACGAGCGGAGCGGCCGCGCGTCTCTCTCAGCGTTGCTCGAGGTGAACAAGAAGATCGGCCTGCTCGCGCCCACGGACACGCTGCTCACGGGCGTGGCGGAGGAGGCCATGCGGCTGCTCGACGTGGACAACGCGGGCTTCCGGCTCCTCGAGGGCGACGAGCTGGTCGTGGCGGGGCTGGCGGGCGCCGCGCCCTCGACCATGCGCCGCCCCCGCATCAAGGTGGGCGAGAGCCTGTCCGGCAAGGTCGTCGCCGATGGGCGGCCGATCATCGGTCACCTGGACGCCCTGCCCGGCCTCATTCCGGAGCACCTGGCCGCCGACCACCGGCTGGGCTACACGCACTACATGGGGCTGCCGCTCCGCGTGGGCGAGCGCATCATCGGGGTGCTCACGTTCCGCGCGCGCCGGGCCTTCAGCCGCCGCGACCAGGAGGTCGCCGAGGCCTTCGCCGGGCAGGCCGCGGTCGCCATCGAGCACGCGCGGCTCTACCGCGAGGCGGCGCAGCAGGCCGAGCGGCTGCGCTCCCTGGCCCGCCTGAGCCAGCTCGTCTCCTCCTCGCTCGACACGGACGAGGTACTGGGAGGCATCGCGCGGGCCGCCGCCGACCTCATGGGCGTGCCCGTGGTCTCCGTGTGGGTCGCCGAGCCGGAGAGCGAGACGCTGCGGGTACGGGCGTTCTCGGACGAGCCGATGGGAGCGACGTACCCGCTTCGGACCATGGCCTTCGGCCAGGGCCCCATCGGGGTGGTGGCGGTGCAGCGCCAAGCCCTGTCCATCCCGGATGCGGTGGCCGACGGCCGGCTGCTCGCTGAGTCGTGGTGGCGGGAGCACGGGCTGACGAGCTTTCTCGGCGTGCCCATCGTGTTGCAGGACCAGCTCCTGGGCGTCCTGGCGCTGTGCGGGCGCGCGCCGCTTCGGCTCGGCCCCGACGAGCGCGAGCTGCTCGAGAGCTTCGTCGCCCAGGCCGCCGTGGCCATCCGCAACGCCGGTCTGTACGCCCAGACCACCCAGCGCCTCGAGCAAACGCGCTCGCTCCTCGAGGTGGCCGAGATCCTCAACTCGACCCTCGAGCCGCGCCGCATGCTCAAACAGGTTGCGCAACGGATCGCCCAGGTCTGCGGCGTGGACCGCTGCAGTATCGAGCGCTGGGAGGGCGACCACGTCATACCGCTCATGTCGCAGTTCGCGGACGGGCGCAGGGAGCCGGCGCTCTGGGCCGCCTTCGAGACCATGGTGGACGACCTTCCGCGCGAGGTCCCGATCCACGCCCAGGCCATCGGGATGCGCCGGCCCGTGATCGTCGCCGACGCCTCGGACACCGACCTGATCCCGCGGGCGTGGGTCGACGCGTTCCACATCAAGTCCTACATGGTCGTGCCGCTCATCCGGCAGGACGAGGTCATCGGCGTGATGGCGCTCGACTACATGGAGCGCGTCACCCCGTTTGAGCCGTGGCAGCAGGACCTCGGGATGGCCATCGGCAACCAGGTTGCGCTCGCGCTCGAGAACCAGCGCCTGTACGGGCTCGTCCAGGAGCGGCTGCGGGAGGCGACGACGCTCCTGGCCGTCAGTCGGGCGCTCTCGGAGCCTGAGGGCGCAGGGGAGGCCCTGCGCCGAGTGGCCGCCGAGGTCGGCCGCACGCTCGGCGCCGACATGGTCGGCGTCTACACCCAGTCGGCCGACAAGAGCGCGCTGGTCCCGGCGGCGGGCTGGCACGTGCCCAAGGCCTTGGTGGAATCCTTCCTCGCGCACCCGTTCGTGCTCGAGCGCATGCCCGCTCTCAGTCAGCTGTGGCACGAGGGGCGGGGGGCTTGGTCGGCGGACGTGAAAAACGATCCCCGCATGGACCAGCAGCTCTTCGAGGGCATCGGCTCTCACTCCGTTCTCTTCGCGCCCGCCCTAGCCGGCGGCGAGCCTGTTGGCGGGGTGTTCCTCGTCTGGTGGGAGGCGGGGCGTTCCTTCCCGCCGCAGGAGGTGCGCCTGATCGAGGGCGTGGCCTCCCAGGTCGGGCTGTTCCTGGAGAACGCCGACCTCACGCGCCAGACGCGGCTCCGGCTCGAGGAGAGCGAGGCGCTGCTGTCCGAGCTGTCGGTGCTCCACGACCTCTCCCGCACCGTCACGGGCCAGCTGCGCCAGGAGGACGTGGTCGAGGCCATCCACCGCCAGGTGGCGCGCCTTCTCGACACCCGCCACATGGTCCTGGCCGTCGTGGACGAGGCCACGGCGGAGATGGTGCTGCTCCTGCGGACGCAGGACGGCGTCCGCGACGTCGAGCTGCCGCGGCGCTCCATCCATGAGCGGATAGGCCTCATGGCCAGCGTCGCGACCTCGGGCCGGCCCATCCGGACGGACGACTACCTCGGGGAATGCGCCCGCCGCGGCATGGAGCCCGCGCAGGCCGACCACGTCGTGCCGCACTGGATCGGCGTGCCCATGTTGGCCGGCTCCCAGGTGGTCGGTGTCCTGGCCCTGCGCAGCGGCGACCGGTCGTTTTCCAAAGCCGACGAGCGCGTGCTCACCAACATCGCGGGCCTGGCGGCGCTGGCGCTTCGCAGCGCGCGGCTCTACCAGGACCGCACCCGCGCTTACGAGGACCTCGCGCTGGCCCAGGACCAGCTGGTGCGCAGCGAGAAGCTCCGCGCGCTGGGCGAGATGGCCTCGGGCGTCGCGCACGACTTCAACAACCTCCTCGCCGCCATCCTGGGGCGCGCGCAGCTGCTGCTGCACCGCGTCGAGGACCCGACCGCGCGCCAGTGGCTGCAGATCATCGAGCGCTCGGCGGCGGACGGGGCCAAGACGGTGCGGCGTCTCCAGGAGTTCACGCGCATCCGGCGGGACCAGCCGGCCGTGGCGGTGGACCTCAACCAGGTCGTCCGCGAGGCGATCGAGCTGACCGAATCCTCCTGGCGTCTCGAGCCGCCGCGGCGCGGGATCGTCATCCAGGCCGCCACCGAGCTCGCACCCGACCTGCCGGCGACGATCGGCGACCCGGCCGAGCTGCGGGAGGTGATGACCAACCTGATCCTCAACGCGGTCGACGCCATGCCGCGCGGCGGCACGCTCACGGTCTCGACCGCGCTCCGGGGCGAGTCGATCGAGCTCCGCGTCGTCGACACGGGTGTCGGAATCCCCGAGGCCGTGCGGGGCAAGATCTTCGACCCGTTCTTCACGACCAAGGGCCCCAAGGGGACGGGCCTCGGGCTGTCCATGACCTACGGCATCCTCTCGCGGCACGGCGCGACCATCACCGTCGACAGCCAGGAGGGGCAGGGAACGGCGTTCACCCTGTTCTTCCCCGTCGGCGTCACGCCCAAACCGCAGGCTCCCGACCTCGGCGCGGTGCCGCCCGGGGTGACGCTGCGCTGCCTCGTGGTCGACGACGAGGAGGCCGTGGGCGACATGCTGGCCGACGTGCTCCGCTCGGCCGGGCACACGGTCGTCGTCGCGCGCAGCGGCGCCGAGGGGCTCTCGCGAGTGAGGAGTGAGCCGCTCGACCTGGTCTTCACCGATCTGAGCATGCCCGGCATGACCGGCTGGGAGCTCGCCCGCGCCGTGCGCGACGCGGCGCCGGGCCTGCCCGTGATCCTGGTCAGCGGCTTCGCGGTTGAGGTCTCTCCGGAGGAGCTCCAGGCCAGCGGCGTGCATTCGGTGCTCGCCAAGCCGATCAACATCGGCGAGCTGATCGATGCCGCCTCCGCGATCCGGCCGCGCGGGGAGCCGGGAGGCGAGCGGCCGTGACCAGCCCCATCATCACCGAGGCGGTGCGCGCCCTCGTGGACCGGAAGGATCTCTCGCGCATCGAGGCGGCGGCGGCCATGGAGGCGATCATGTCGGGCGCGGCGACGAACGCCCAGATCGCCGCGTTTCTCACCGCGCTCCGGATGAAGGGCGAGACGGTGGAGGAGCTGATCGGCTTCGCCCAGGTGATGCGCCAGAAGGCGGTCAAGGTCCGAACGCGCGCGGGCGAGGTCGTGGGGGCGACGGGCACCGACCGCGAGATGCTGATCGACACCGCGGGCACGGGCGGAGACGCATCCGGGACGTTCAACGTGTCCACCGCCACCGCTTTTGTCGTGGCCGGGGCCGGGCTCAAGGTCGCCAAGCACGGCAACCGCTCAGTGTCCTCGCTCTGCGGGTCGGCCGACGTGGTCGAGACGCTCGGCATCAACATCGAGCTCCCGCCGGCAAAGGTCGGCCGCTGCGTGGACGAGGTCGGGATCGGCTTCCTCTACGCGCCGCTCCTGCACACCGCGATGAAGCACGTCATGGCGGCGCGCCGCGAGATGGGCATCCGCACCGTCTTCAACATGCTGGGCCCGCTGACCAACCCCGCCGGCGCCAACGCCCAGATCATCGGGGTCTATTCGGACGCGCTGACGGAGCCGCTTGCCCGCGTCCTGGCCGAGCTCGGCACCGTGAGAGCCTTCGTCGTCCACGGCGCCGACGGGCTCGACGAGATCTCCAACACCGGCCCGAGCCACATCTCCGAGGTGCACGAGGGCGTGGTCCGGAGCTCGACCGTGCGCCCCGAGGACTTCGGGCTGCCGCGGGCGTCCATCCAGGACCTGCACGGCGGCGATCGCGAGGAGAACGCCCTGATCATCCGCCAGGTGCTGGCGGGCGAAGCCGGGCCGCGCCGCGGCATCGTGCTGATGAACGCGGCGGCGGCCCTCGTGGTGGGCGGCAAGGCACGCGACTTCAAGGAAGGCGTGGCGCTGGCCGCGCAGTCGATAGATTCGGGAGCGGCCGCCGCCAAGCTGGCGGGCCTGGTCGCCCTCTCGCAGCGCCTGGCCAACGAATAGCGCCCTCTCGGGCGCCCCTTGACCGGGGTCCGGCCCCCCGGGTACAATTCTTCCGGTCGCCGTAACTGCCCGTCCGGCCTGACTGGAATCCCGTCCCGCAGCTCGACGTGGGAGCCGAGCGGCCGCCAGAGTTCTAGAACACTCGCGACTTTTAAGGAGGCGCCGTGCGGAGCCGCGTGCCCCGGTACCACCAGATCGCGGAAGCCCTGCGCGACAAGATCGGCTCGGGCCGGCTCGGCCCTGGCGAGCGGCTCGACAACCAGCGCCGCTTGGCGATGGACTTCGGCGTCACCCTCATGACCCTCCGCCAGGCGCTCGAGGTGCTGGAACGAGACGGCCTGATCAGGCGGCGGCACGGCCTCGGCACCTTCGTGGCGGCGCCGTCCGTCGACTACGACATCCTCCACTTCCGGGCCTTCGCCGGCGATCTCACCGCGGTCGGCGAGAACGTCGCCACGCGCTTCCTCCGCACCCAGCGCGCCCGGGCCGACCGGCAGGCCGCGCGCGAGCTCGGGCTCGGACCCGGCGCCCGCGTCTTCGTGCTCGAGCGGTTGAGGCTGGTGGACGGACACCCCACGAGCTTCCAGGTCTCGCACCTGCCCGCGGCGCTCGGCGAGGAGGTGGCGAAGGCCGACCTCGCGGTCACGCCGCTCCGCCAGGTGCTGGCCTTTAAACTCGGCATCGAGATCACCGGCGCGCGTGAGACCGTCTCCGCCGAGACGCTGCCGGCCCGCGCGGCGCGCGAGCTCGGCTGCGCGCCCGGCGTGCCCTGCTTCCGCTCCGACCGCGTCTCGACCGACGCCGAATCGCGGCCCATCGTGTACGACCGGGTGTTCATTCCCGGCGACCGCTTCCGGATCACGCGCCAACTCCACTATGACAGGAGTGCCACGGCATGAAGATTCTCGTGATGATCAAGCAGGTGCCGGACACGGCGACCCAGGTCAAGATCGGGCCGGACCCCAAGGCCATCGATACGACCGGCATCACCTGGATCGTCTCCCCCTATGACGAGTACGCGCTCGAGGAGGGGCTTCGGATCAAGGAGAAGCGCGGGCAGGGCGAGGTCGTCGCCGTTTCCCTCGGCCCCGACCGCGTCAAGGAGGCGCTGCGCTCGTGCCTCGCCATGGGCGCCGACCGCGCTATTCACCTGAACGATCCCGTGTGGGAGCAGGCCGACACGCTGATGACGGCGCGCGCGCTCGCGGCCGTGATCAAGCAGGAGGCGCCGGCATTGGCGCTCTTCGGGCGCCAGGCCATCGACGACGACATGGGCGCGGTGGGCGCGGCCGTCGCCGAGCTGCTCGGTTGGCCCTGCGCGTCCTGGATCATGGAGGAGTCGGTGGACGAGGCGGGCAAGGCCATCCGCGTCGGCCGCCAGGTCGAGGGGGGGCTCGAGCTGTTCGACCTGCCGCTGCCGGCCGTGGTGTCGGCCCAGAAGGGCCTGAACGAGCCGCGGTATCCAACGTTGAAGGGCATCATGGGAGCCAAGAAGAAGGAGGTCAAGGACATCAAGGCGGCCGATCTCGGCCTGACGGCCGAGGCGCCGGCGCTGTCGGTCATCAAGCTCGAGGCGCTGCCGCCGAGACCCCCGGGGCGCATCATCCCCGGCGAGGCGGCCGAGGCCGCCAAGGAACTCGTCCGCGCCCTTCGCGAAGACGCGAAGGCCATCTAGAACACTCAACGGGAGAAACGAATCTCATGGCGGGCTCTTTCTGGTCTCTGGTCGAGGACGACAGGCAGGGCAATCCGAAGAAGGTCATGGCCGAGGTGCTGGGCGAAGCATCGCGCCTCGCGTCGCAGATGGGCGCTCAGGCCGAGGCGGTGTGGCTGACGGACAAGGCCACCGACGCCGGCATCGCGCAGCTCGGGCAGTGGGGCGCGAAGCGCGTCCTGCTCCTCGAGAATCCCGCGTTCGCTCCGTACCGCGGGGAAGTGTGGGCCCCGGTGCTGGCGGAGCTCTGCCGGAAGGAATCGCCTCAGGTCTTCTTCGGCGCGGTGACGGCGCGGCAGCGCGAGGTCATGGCGCGGCTGGCCGCCCGCCTCGGCGCGGGGCTCTCCGCCGATTCCACGGCGCTGGCGCTCGAGGACGGCAAGCTGATCGCGACGCGGCCGGTCTACGCGGGCAAGCTGCTTTCGAAGATGACGTGGGTGAAGACGCCGTGGCTCGCGACGCTCAGGCCCAACGTCTTCAAGCCGGCCGGTTCGCAGCCGGGGGCGGCGCCCTCGGTGGAGAAGCCCGCGGTCACGCTGCCCGCCGCCGTCATGAGCCTGGTGGAGCGCCGCGAGGACTCCTCCACGGGGCTGCCGGAGCTGGCCGAGGCCGAGATCGTGGTCTCCGGCGGTCGCGGGCTCAAGGGGCCGGAGAACTTCGTCATCCTGGAATCGCTCGCGAAGGCGATCGGCGCGGCCGTCGGCGCCTCACGCGCGGCGGTGGACGCCGGGTGGCGGCCGCACCGCTTCCAGATCGGCCAGACGGGGCGCACCATCTCGCCGAAGCTCTACCTGGGCTTCGGCATCTCGGGCGCCATCCAGCACCTGGCGGGGATGCGGACGTCCAAGGTGATCTGCGCCATCAACAAGGACCCGGAGGCGCCGATCTTCAAGATCGCCGACTACGGCATCGTGGGCGACCTCTTCGAGGTGGCGCCCTTGCTGGAGCAGGAATTCAAGAAGCTCCTGGGAAAGTAGCCAGAGGGCCGCAGGCATGGCAGTTCGAGCCGAGCGGCGCAGGCGCGAGGCGAGGGCTGGGTGAAATCCCGGCGAGTCGAGTGCTGAGTTAGAAGAGGGCGATCGAACAGAGATCGGGGTACAGGGTGGACGTAGAGCTCACTGACGAGCAGAAGATGATCCAGGCGGTGGCCCGGAACTTCGCCGAGAAGGAAGTCCGCCCCATCGCCCCAGCCATCGACCGCGAGGCGCGCTTTCCGCGGGAGACCGTGCGGCGCATGGGCGAGCTCGGCCTCATGGGCATCGCCGTGGCCGAGGCCTGGGGCGGGAGCGGCGGCGACACCGTCGCCTACGCGGTGGCGCTCGAAGAAGTCTCGCGCGCCTGTGCGTCGCACGGCGTCATCATGTCGGTGAACAACTCGCTCTACTGCGACCCCGTCGCCAAGTTCGGCTCGGAGGATCAGAAGCGTCGCTTCCTGGCCCCGTTCGCCTCCGGGCAGAAGCTCGGCTGCTTCTCGTTGACCGAGCCTGAGGCGGGCTCCGACGCCACCAACCAGAGCACGCTCGCCCGCCGCGACGGCGACGCGTACGTCCTGGACGGCCGGAAGATCTTCGTCACCAACGGGAAGGAGGCCGCCGCCGCCCTCGTCTTCGCCCAGACGGACCGAGCCAAGGGCCCCCGCGGGATCAGCGCCTTCCTCGTCGAGAAAGGCACGCCGGGCTTCACCGTCGTCAAGAC
Source organism: Candidatus Rokuibacteriota bacterium (assembly GCA_030647435.1). Lineage (NCBI taxonomy): Bacteria > Candidatus Rokuibacteriota > Candidatus Rokuibacteriota bacterium. The sequence goes on along the minus strand of JAUSJX010000167.1, from coordinate 3,752 downwards.
CGAGGACAAGCTCGGCATCCGCGCCTCCGACACGGCCGAGCTTCTCTTCGAGGGCTGCCGCGTGCCTGCGTCCTGCCGGCTCGGCGAGGAGGGGCAGGGGTTCAAGATCGCCATGACGACGATCGACGGCGGCCGCATCGGCATCGCCGCGCAGGCCGTCGGCATCGCCGCGGCGGCGTACGAGGCCGCGCTCGGCTACGCGCGCGAGCGCAAGAGCTTCGGCGTGCCGATCGGCCAGCACCAGATGATCCAGTGGATGCTGGCCGACATGGCGACGGCCATCGAGGCGGCGCGCCTGCTCACGCTGCGCGCGGCGTTCCTCAAGGACAGGGGTGACCCCTTCGGGCCCCAAGCGGCGATGGCCAAGCTCTTCGCGTCCGAGATGGCCATGCGTGTCACGACGGACGCCGTGCAGGTCCACGGCGGCTACGGCTTCATCAAGGAGTACCAGGTCGAGCGGCACTTCCGGGACGCGAAGGTCACCCAAATCTACGAGGGCACCTCGCAGATCCAAAAGCTCGTCATCGCCCGACACCTGCTCTCGGGCGCGGCGGGCAGTTGAACTTCGGGACTGAGTAAGGAGGAGATGATGGCCGAGGGCAGGGAGCGCTGGGAGAAGGAGACCTACGGGCCGTTCGTCGACGGCTCGCCGGAGAGGGTTGTGCCATACGAGTCGCTCTCCGGCATCCCCATCCAGCCGCTCTACACGCCGGAGGACCTCCAGGGCTGGCGGTACGAGGACAAGCTCGGGTACCCGGGCGAGTTCCCCTACACTCGCGGGCCGTACCCGTCCATGTATCGCGGCAAGCTCTGGACCATGCGGATGTTCGCGGGCTTCGGGAGGCCCAAGGACACCAACGTCCGGTTCAAGTACCTCCTCGAGCAGGGGCAGACGGGCCTCAGCACCGCCTTCGACATGCCCGCCCTCATGGGCTACGACGCCGATCATGCGCGCGCCCGCGGCGAAGTGGGGCGCGAGGGCGTCTCGGTCTCGACGCTCGCCGATTTCGAAGAGCTCTTCCGCGACATCCCGCTCGACCGGGTCACGACGTCGATGACCATCAACTGCACGGCCTCCGTGGCCCTCGCCATGTACCTGGCGCTGGCCGACAAGCAGGGCGTGTCGTGGGAACAGATCGGCGGCACCATGCAGAACGACATGCTCAAGGAGTTCATCGCGCAGAAGGAGTGGATCTCGCCGCCGGAGTCGGCGGTGCGCATCGTGGTGGATACGATCGAGTTCTGCTCGCAGCACGTGCCGAAGTTCAATCCGGTCTCGATCTCGGGCTACCACATCCGCGAGGCGGGCTCGACGGCCGTCCAGGAGCTCGCCTTCACGCTCGCCGACGGCTTCGGGTACGTGGAGGCGTGTGTCGCGCGGGGGCTCGACGTGGACAGCTTCGCGCCGCGCCTGTCGTTCTTCTTCGACATCCACAACGACTTCTTCGAAGAGATCGCAAAGCTGCGGGCGGCGCGCCGCATCTGGGCGACGGTGATGCGAGAGCGGTTCGGGGCGAAGAAGGCCGAGTCCATGCGGCTCCGGACCCACACGCAGACGGCCGGGGTGTCGGCCACGGCCCAGCAGCCGCTCAACAACATCGCGCGCGTTGCGATCCAGGCGCTGGCGGCGGTCCTCGGAGGCGCGCAGTCGCTGCACACCAACTCCTTCGACGAGGTGCTGGCTCTGCCCACCGAGGAGGCCGTGACCGTGGCGCTGCGCACCCAGCAGATCATCGCCGAGGAGACGGGCGCGCCGCTCACGATCGATCCGCTCGGCGGCGCCTACTTTCTCGAGCGACTGACGGACCAGATGGAAGAGCAGGCGATGGGCTACATCCGGAAGATCGACGAGATGGGAGGGATCGTCCGGGCGATCGATTCGGGATATCCGCAGCGGGAGATCGCGGACGCGGCCTACCGGTACCAGATCATGGACGACCGCGGCCGGAAGGTCGTGGTCGGCGTCAACAAGTACGTCATGGCCGACGAGAAGCCGGTCGAGTTCCTCAAGCTCGACGAGGCCATCGAGCGCGAGCAGGTCGAGAGCGTCAGGGCCACCAAGGCCTCGCGCGACACGGCCAGGGTCGAGAAGCGCCTCAAGCAGCTGGCCGACGCGTGTCGGGGCGGCCGGAACGTCATGCCCGTGCTGGTGGACGCCGTCAAAGACTACGTCTCGCTCGGCGAGATCTCCGACGTCTACCGCCAGGTTTTTGGCCTCTACCGGGAACCGATCATCTTTTAGGGGGGCGGCACCATGTCCGACGCGATCAGGATCGTCAAAGCGACGACGCACAAGCCCAAGCCGAAGGACTCGGATCTGGGCTTTGGGACCCTCTTTACCGATCACATGTTCGTCGCCGACTTCCAGGAGAAAAAGGGGTGGTACGACCCGCGGATCGAGCCGTACGGTCCGATCCCGCTCGATCCGGCCGCGGCGGTGCTGCACTACGCCCAGGCGATCTTCGACGGGCTCAAGGCCTTTCGCGGGGCGGACGGCAAGGTGCGGCTCTTCAGGCCGCAGAAGCACGTGCAGCGCATGAACCATTCTGCGGCGCAGATGTGCATCCCGCCTCTCGATCCGGAGCTGGCGCTTCGCTCGCTCGTGACCCTGGTCGGGATCGAGCGCGACTGGGTGCCGAAGACGGTCGGCACCTCGCTGTACGTCCGTCCGACCATCATCGCGAGCGAGGCTTTCCTCGGGGTGCGCCCGGCGAAGTCGTACATCTACTTCGTCATCCTCTCGCCGGTGGGCGCCTACTACCCCGAGGGCATGGCGCCGGTGAAGATCCGCGTCGAGGAGAAGCACGTGCGCGCCGTCGAGGGCGGTCTGGGCAGCGCCAAGACCGGCGCCAACTACGCCGCGAGCCTTATGGCGGGCGAAGAGGCGAAGCACGAGGGCTTCACGCAGGTCCTGTGGCTGGACGGCGTGCACCGCAAGTACATCGACGAGGTCGGGACCATGAACATCATGGTCAAGATCGCCGGCGAGGTGATCACGCCCGCGCTCGGCGGGACCATTCTGCCGGGCGTGACGCGCGACTCGGCGCTCACGCTGCTCCGCGACTGGGGCGCCGAGGTCAGCGAGCGCCAGATTTCCATCGACGAGGTTGTGACGGCCCACAAGGCGGGCACGCTCGAGGAGGTCTTCGGGACGGGCACGGCGGCCGTGATCTCGCCGGTTGGCGAGCTCTCCTACAAGGGCCACCGCATGGTCGTCGGCGGCGGGACGATCGGGCCGACCACCCAGAAGCTCTACGACGCCATCGTCGGCATCCAGTACGGCACTGCGCCGGATCCACACGGCTGGACGCTGGAGGTCTAGCCATGGCCGACTGCGTCTTCTGCATGATCCGGGACGGGAAGATTCCGTCCGCGAAGGTCTACGACGACGAGCGGACGCTCGCCTTCATGGACATCAACCCGCTCACCCGGGGGCACTGCCTCGTCGTCACCAAGGCGCATGCGGCGACGCTCTACGACGCGGAGGTGGAGGACATCAAGGCCGCCGTCGCCACCGCGAAGAAGGTCGCCGGGGCGCTGCGGAAAGCGCTCAGCCCCGACGGGCTCAACATGCTGCAGGCCAACGGCGCCGCCGCGTTCCAGTCGGTCCCGCATCTGCACCTGCACCTGATCCCGCGGTGGACGAACGACGGCAAGGGGTTCGACTGGAAGCTGGTGCCGGGGCAGCGCGAGCAGATCATGAAGGTCGGCGAGAAGGTGCGCGCCGCGCTGGGAGGCCAGGGATGACGGAG
>JAUSJX010000166.1 GCA_030647435.1 Candidatus Rokuibacteriota bacterium | reverse complement strand
TGGTGGGCAGGGACGGGATTGAACCGCCGACACCAGGATTTTCAGTCCCGGCTCCATCTCCTCCATCAGATACATGATTCGTCGCGATCCGCTCTCATTCGCAACCTTAGGGAACATCACAGTCCTAGGTGAAGACGGCTCGAGACCGATGACATCAAGTCACTCGGTACGAGTACAGTCCGAGTCAATCAGGTGACGTGCTGGATCAGAGAGAAGCTACGCGGGAAAACCCGGGAACACTTCACCAGCCAGAGGACGATCGAGAGCCGGAGGCGTGGCGCTCTCCCTCACCCGCCGGGTCCCGGCGAGAGACCGGGGTCCGCCAGGGCGGCCCGCCGCCCGGCTCGCGCGGGACCGGCAGCGCAGAGAGGGCCTTTGTCCTGACTATGCGCCGCGCCGATCAGGAGGAGAGGGAGCGGCCGTACTTTCTGTGGAAGTGCGGCAGTACTCCCGCAGCGAGGCGCTCGATCACCTGCAGCACTTTCGCGTGCTCCATCCCGGGCCAGCTGACGCGCAGGATGAAGTAGTTCGACTCCAGCCGCTTCACTCGCGCCTCGAGCTGCTCGATGACGTCCTCCGCCGTGCCGAGGAGGAAGCGGTCCCGCGCCAGCTTCTCGAACCCGATCCGGAAGTTCTCGTCCCCTGGCAGCACCTTGTCCTGCCCCCAGTCCGCATACGCGGCGTACTTCGATGCGAGGAACGGCCGCGCGATGTCGAACGCCTCCTCGCGAGTCGGTGCCACGTGGCATTCGAGCGCGATCGGTCGCCAAGGGCGCAGCGCGTGGCCCGATCCAGCGAGCGTTTCCTTGTAGAGCCGCCACTGACGCTCGATCGTCGCGAGCGGCGCATGCGGATTCGCATACCACGCGTAGCCGAGCCGCGCGGCGCGCGCGACGGCGGCGTCCGCGTTCGCCGCGATCCAGACCGGCGGGAACGGCTTCTGCACGGGACGGATCGTGCACGTGGCTCCGTGCAGGCGGAAGAAGCGGCCCTCGTGCGTCACGCCGTCCTCCGTCCACAGCCGCTTCAAGAGCTCGAGTGCCTCGAGCATCCGGGGTACACCGTCAGGCCGGGCCACGCCGAAGGCCTCGTACTCGGCCTCTCGATACCCCAGCCCGATCCCGAACACCACGCGCCCCTCGGACATGATGTCGAGTGTGGCAACGTCCTCGGCCACCTGCACTGGGTTGAGGAGCGCGAGCAGGACGATCGACAGCACGAGGTCCATCGAGCCGGTCTCGCCGGCGAGGCGCGCGAGCAGCGGCAGGTTCTGCAGCGCCTGGTAAGGCGGCGAGACGTAGTGGTGGCCGGCGGCGACCGCGTCGAAGCCCGCGTCGCGCGCGAGTCGCGTCTGCTCGAGGCACTCGCGGAAGCGCCGGACCGGGTCATCGGTCCGCGGCTGCTGCGGCATCAGGAACACGCCAAGCTTCATCGCCAGCCCTCGCCCTTTCGCCCTCCGAGGAACAGCGCCTGGACCTGCGCGTCCTCGAGGAGCGCGCGCCCGGTGCCCTCGCAGAACGTGCTCCCGCGCGCCATCACGTAGGCCCGGTCCGCAATCTCGAGCGCTCGCACCGCGTTCTGCTCGACCAGGAGCACGGCGACGCCGGCGGCGCGCAGCGCGTCCATCTTCTCGAAGACGAGGTCGACGAAGCGGGGCGCGAGGCCGAGCGACGGCTCGTCGAGGAGAAGCAGGCGCGGGCGCGCCATGAGCCCGCGGGCGATCGCGCACATCTGCTGCTCGCCGCCGGACATTGTGCCGGCGAGCTGTCCAAGCCGCTCGCGCAGGCGTGGGAACAGGCCGAGCACCCAGTCCATCGCCTCGCGCACGCGGGCACGGTCGCGGCGGAACAGGAACGCGCCCATCTCGAGGTTTTCGCGCACGGTCATGAGCGGAAACACGACGCGCCCCTGCGGCACGTACATGAGACCGTCACGCGGTAGCAGGTGCGGCGGCCGGCCGACGAGGTCACGCCCATCGAAGCGGATGTCCCCGCGCCACGGGGGCAGCAGCCCGACGACGCTCCGGAGCACCGTGGACTTCCCCGCCCCGTTTGGGCCGATGAGGCTCACGATCTCGCCCGAGGCGACGCGGATCGAGACGTCCTCGAGCACCTGCACGATGCCGTACCCAGTGGAAAGGCCGACCACCTCGAGCAGCGCGCTCATGGCCGCGCCGTCCCGAAGTAGGCCTCGCGCACGCGCGGATCTTCGCGCACGTCCTTCGGCGCGCCCTCGGCAATCACGCTCCCCATGTCCATGACGAGCACGGTCTCCGCGAGCCCCATGACGAGCGGCATGTCGTGGTCGATGACCAGGAACGTCGTGCCCTTCTGCTGGAGCGCCAGCAGACGGTCGGCGATGGCGCGCGCGAGCGTGGGGTTGACGCCGGCGAACGGCTCGTCGAGGAGCACCAGGCGAGGCCGGAGCATGAGCACGCGGGCGAGCTCGGCGAGCTTCCGCTGGCCATAGGAGAGGCTCGACGCCGGCGCATCGGCGTGGGCGGTGAGCCCGACGAAATCGAGCAGGTTGAGGGCCCGGTGCACCACCTCGCGCAGCGTCCCCTCCCGCACCGCGGCCGTCATGTTCTCGAGGACGGTCATCTCGCCGAAGAGACGCGGGAGCTGGAACGTCCGCCCGAGACCGAGCCGTGCCACCTGCCACGGCGAGAGACCGGTGATGTCGCGGCCCTCGAAACGCACGACGCCGGCGTTCGGGCGAACGTTGCCGGTGATCAGGTCGAACGTCGTGGTCTTCCCCGAGCCGTTCGGTCCGATCAGCGCGGTGATGACACCCGGCTGCAGGTGGAAGGTCGCCCCGTTGACGGCTCGGAGACCGCCGAAGCGCTTCTCGAGCCCCTCGACGTGCAGCACCGGTCAGCGCTACTCCGGCGCCGCTTCCTGCGGCGCCTGGCGCGCGGCGAGTCGCCGCAGGAACGCCCGGCCGGGCGCGAGCCACCCGCGCCGCCGGAACGCGTCGGCCAGACCTTTCGGGAGGAAGAGCACGGTGGCGATCACGAGCGCGCCGAACAGCGCCGTGTGGATGAACGGGAACCGCGCCCACAGGAACTCGGCCAGGAGCGAAAGCGTGACCCCGCCGATCAGCGGCCCCCACACGGTGCCGGCGCCGCCGAGGAGCACCGCGACGATCGCCGTCAGGTCGACCTGCGTCGCGAACGCCATCACGGGGTCGATGTAGCTCACGTGCCAGGCGTAGATCCCGCCGAGGACGCCGGGGAAGAACGCGCTCAGCACGAAGGCCTGGAGCTTCGCGAGCGTGGTGTTGATGCCGAGGTTGTCGGCGCCGCCCTCGTCCTCCCGGATGGCGAGCAGCCGGAGGCCGAAGCGCGAGTTGTCAAGGAGCGACGTGATCCCGACAAGGGCGGCGCCGACGAGCACCACGGCCCAGTACACGGCCCTGAGGTCCAGCACCGGCGGCAGGTAGAGGCCGCGGCCGCCGTCCGTCACCGGCTCCCAGGCGAACGCGATGCGCTCTGCAATCCGCGAGAGTCCCAGCATGCCGATGGCGAAGTACGGCCCGCGGAGCCGCAGCATGATCCACCCGAGCGGCATCGACAGGAACGCGGCGAGGACGCCGCCGGCGAGCGCGGCGAGCGGCCACGCGACGTGGAGCTTGATGATCAGGATTGCCGCCGTGTACGCGCCGACGCCGAAGAACGTGACTTGCCCGAACGACAAGTACCCCGTGTAGCCCGAGATGATGTTCCACGCGTACGCGAGCCCCGTGAACATCGCGAGCGAGATCAGGACGGAGAGCACGTAGTTGTTGGCGACGAGCGGTACGGCCCCGACGCCAGCGAGCACGAGGCCGACGAGCAGGGCGCGGGGCATTAACAGTACCGGGGGCCGCGAGGCCGCAAGGTAAGTGGGTGAGGCATGGCAGGGAAGCAGGGCGTCATCGCTCCGCGATCCCCAGCAGGCCCGCCGGCCGGACGAGGAGGACCAGCAGCATCAGCACGTACGCCATGACCTCGCCGAACACCGTGGCGATGAAGAACGAGCCGAAAACCTCCGCGATACCGAGGACGAGTGCGCCGAGGAGGCCCCCCGCCACGCTGCCGAGCCCGCCCACGATGATCACGGCGAAAGCCTTCAGGATGAGGAGGCTCCCGCTCTGCGGGTCCATCGGCAGGATCAGCATGATGAGGGAGCCGGCGGCGGCGCCGAGCGCCGCCCCGAGCCCGAAGGTGACGAGCCGGGTGCGACGCACGTCGACGCCGCACGTGATCGCGACCTCCGGGTGCTGAGCGGTCGCGCGGATCGCTCGGCCGAGCGCCGTCCATCTGAGGAACGCCACGGTGGCCACGGTGAGTGCCATGGCGGTCAGGAACGCGAGGCCCCGCGCCTTCGGGATGACGAAGCCGGCGACGCGCAGGGAGCCGCTGACCAGCGGGATCGAGCGGATGTCGGCGCCGAAGACGAGGAGCCCTACGTTGATGATGATAAGCGAGAGGCCGAACGTGACGAGGAGCGCCGCCATCGGCTGGCCCCCGAGCACGCGCTCCATCAGGAAGCGCTGAAGAGCCCAGCCGACGCCGAAGAGCACGGCCGCGGAGAACGGCAGCGCCACGAGCGGATGGAGGCCGAGCGCGGTGTAGCCCCAGAACGTGAGGAACGCGCCCAGCATCACGAGCTCGCCGTGGGCGAAGTTGATCACGCGCATGACACCGAACACGAGGTTCAGACCGAGGGCCAGAAGGCCGTAGAGCCCTCCCAGCATCACGCCGTGGATCAGGAGCTGGCCCCAGAGGACCGGTTCCCAGAGCATCCGCTCGCGCGCCTCCCGCTACCGCCGCTCGGCCCACGGCGGCGCGGGCAACATCGCCTTGGCCGTTGCCGTCTCGCCGGGCCACAGGATCTCCTTCTTGCCGCCCTGCCACTGAACGATGATGCTCGTCTTGGCGATCTGGCCACCCGTCTCGCTCACCTTGTAGCGCCCGAAGATCGTCACGAGGTCGAGCTCGCCGAGCGCCTGCCGGATCTTGTCCTGGTCGAGCGAGCCCGCCTTTCGCACGCCCGCTTCGAACACCTGCATCCCGCCGTACGTCCCGGCGGCGTGGTAGTTCGGCTCGCGACCGTACTTCTTCTTGAACCGCTCGACGAACTCGGCATTGCCCGGCGTCTTCATGCGCGAGTCCCAGTGGTCGGAGGCGAGCACGAACTCGGCGTCCTTGCCGAGCGCTTTGTAGAACTCCGGCACGGCCGCGCCGTGCCCCGCGAAGAGGAGCCTCGGGCTGTAGTCGATCTCCTTCGACTGCCGCACCGAGAGGACCGACTCAGGCTCGTAGCATCCGCAGACGAGCACGTCGGCGCCGAGGGCCTTGATGCGCATCAGCATCGCGGAGAAGTCGGTTGTCCCGCGCGGGAAGTACTCGTTGTGGACGACCTTGAGCCCCTTCTTCTGCGCGAGGTCCGCCGCGGCCGGCGTCGCGACGCGGAGCGCCTCCGAATCCTCGCTCATGAACGCAATGGTCTTCAGTCCGCGCTCGAGCGCGAGGTCCACCACCCCGATGTAGTAGAGGCTCGACGGCGTGAGCGTCTGGATCAGGTAGCGGTAGCCGCGCTTCCACAGCGCGTCACCCGCGGCCATCGGCGCGACCATCACCTTCTTGTACTTCTCGGTGACGGTGCTCGCCGCCGCCGACACCGGCGTCGAGTACGGCCCCGCGACGAGGTCGACCTTGTCGTCGACGATGAGCTTCTCGTAGAGCTTCGCGCCCGTGCCGGGGTCGCTCTTGTCGTCGTAGACCTTCAGCGTGACGGGTCGGCCGAGCAGGCCGCCCTTCGCGTTCACGTCGTCCACCCAGAGCTGGTACGCCTGGAGGACGTACGTGGCCGTCACGGCAAGGCGTCCCGTCTGCGAGATCGAGGCGCCGACCACGATGGGATTCTGTCCCGAAGCGGGCGAGAGCGTTCCGGCTGCCAGGGCCGCGAGCGCGGCAACTGCGACGAGCGCGTACCAACGTGTCCTCATGATTTCCCCCTTGTGCCGGTTATGAATGCACCGGGCCGCCGCGGTCCCAGAGCCCGAGCTTCCGCGCCGCCGCGGCGCGTCGCTCCATGAGTTTCAGCATCGCCTCGTCCACGAGCGCGCCATCGACCGTGATCGCGCCCTGGCCTCCTGCCTTCGCCGCCTCGTACGCCTCGATCACCCTGCGCGCCTCGCGGACCTCGTCGAGCGTCGGCGCGAACACCTCGTTGATGACCGGCACCTGCGCCGGGTGGATCGCCCACTTGCCCTGGAAGCCGAGCTCGCGCGCGTCCCGCGCCGCCTCGCGCAGGCCATCGAGGTCCTGGATCGCGGGGTGCACGTGGTCGAGCGCCTGCACGCGGGCCGCGGCGGCGGCGGCGACGACGCGGGCGCGCGCGTAGAAGAGGCCGCGCGGCGTGAAGGCGATCCCGGTGTCCGCCGTGAAGTCGCCCGCGCCGAAGATCAGCGACACCACGCGGTTGGACGCCCGTGCGATATCCGCCGCCGCTTCGAGCCCGATCGCGGTCTCGATGAGGAGCTGGAGCGTGACGCCCGCGCGGCTCCCGCGCCCTTCGAGCTGCCGGAGCAGGACGTCCACGACCGCCACGTCCTCGGGCCGGTTCACCTTCGGCACGACGATGGTGTCGACCGGGAGCCCCTCGAGCGCCAGGAGGTCGTCGAGGAAGTGCGGCGTCGTGACGCCGTTGATCCGCACGCCGACCTCCTTGTCGCCGAACGCGAGATTGCTCATCGCCTTCCGCACGTTCTCGCGCGCCGCCGGCTTCATCGACGGGGTGACGGCGTCCTCGAGGTCCAGGATCAGCGAGTCGCAGTCAAGCCCCGCGGCCTTTTCGATCATCCGGAACGTCGCCGCGGGCGTGACCAGCTGGCTCCTGCGAAGCCGCTCGCGCCCGCTCACCGCCCACGCCCTCGGGCGCGGAGCGAGTGCGCCCACCGGGGCACGGTCGGCTCCGCTTCGATCGCGCGCACGGTCGTGATCACGCGCCGCGCGCGCGCCGTTCCGAGCACGCCGCTCGCGAGACCGCTGAACTTCGTCTCGAGCCGGTCCCACGACACGGGGCACTCGGGCTCGCCGAGCGGCTGCTCGACCCGCGCTCTCAGCTCCTGGCCATCGACGGTGACCACCACCTCCGCGCCCGCCAACGGGATGGTCTCGTCCGCCTTCACGCGGATGCGCTCCATCAGCGCGTGCACGCGCCCGTCGCCGATGCGGTCGTAGCTCGCCCAGTCCACCCGCCCGTCGAGCCACGCGACGGCCGTCTGGAAGTAGACGCTGAACTGTCCCTCGACGATGTTCCGCGGGTGCACCTTCTGCGGCAGCGCCTCGCCGACGATCTGATATCCCTTCGGCGAGAGCCGGATCTCGACGGCCGCGCGCTCGCGGGCATCCGCCGCCGCGCGATCCCTCAGTGACAGCGCAGCGTCGATCGCGCCGTGCGCGAGACGGCAGGACGGGTACGGCTTGATCGCCGTCTCGGTCAGCGCCCAGCGCTCGCCGAGGCGGTCGACGAGATGCTTCGGGGTCGGCTCGTTCGAGTAGCCGGTGAGCAGCCCGTATCGGCCGTCGATGGGGCGTGCCGCTCCGCGCACGCCGGCCCGCGCCAGTGCGAGCGACATCAGCGCATCGTGCGCGGCGAAGCCCGGATGCAGGCGCTTCGTCCACGCGCCGTTCTCGAGGTACTGCATCGACCCGGCCGCCTGGCTCAGCGCGATGCCGAAGGCGTCGACCGTGCACGGGGGGTCGAGGCCGAGGACCTTCGCGCCGGCCGCGACGGCGCCGAAGATGCCCGCCACCGCGGTGATGTGGAAGCCGCGGTCGTACGCCGTCTGCCCGAGCGCAGCGCCCACGCGGCACGCGACCTCGTAGCCGGCAGCGAGCGCCTCGAGGAACCGCGCGCCCGAGGCGCCCTCCTGCTCCGCCATCGCGAGCGCGGCGGGAATCACCGGCGCGCCCGGATGGAGCGCGCCGAACAGGTTCGTGTCGTCGAAATCGAGCGTATGCGCGAACGCGCCGTTCAGCAGCGCCGCGTACTGGAACGGGTAGCCGCGCGCCTCGCCGACGACGGTGCCCGGACCGGGCCGCGGCGCGAGCGCAAGCACGGCCTGCCGGAACGGTCCGCTCGACTCGGCCTGCACGGCGGCGAACGCCGAGATCCCGATAAAGTCGAGCAGGCACTGCTTCAGGCGGTCCTGGGCGTCGGCGGGCACCCGCTCGAGCGTGAGCGCCGAGACGAACTCCGCGAGCGTGAGAGTCCGGTCGGCCGTATCCATCATCGCGTCGCTTTCGAATCCGGCCGATACACCTCCACGACGCCCGACGCGGCGAGCGACGCGATGTCGGCGTCCGACAGCCCGAGCTCGCGCAGGATCGGCGCCGTGTGCTCGCCGAGCGCCGGCGGCCCGAGCGCGTTCACCGACCCGAGCTCCGAAAACTCCGGCGGGTAGTCGAACACCTTGACCTTGCCCGCGGTGCTCGGTACCTCCTTGACGAGGTTCCGGAACTGCAGGCGCGGATGGGCGAGCGCCTCGCCGAGGTCCCTGAGAGCGCCCGCGGGCACGCCGAACTTGTGGAAGCGCTCCAGCCAGTACTCGCGGTCCTCCTTCGCGATCGCCGCGGACACGATCGCGTCCAGCTCCGCGCGGTGCTCCATCCGCAGACTGTTCGTGGAGAAGCGCTCGTGGTCGACGATCTCCGGAAGCCGAATCGCCTGGCAGAACCGCTCCCACAGCTCGCGGGCGCCCGAGCCGGCCGCGAGGATCACCGCGCGGCCGTCCTTCGCGGTGTACGGCCCATACGGCGTCATCGTGTGGTGGTGAAGGCCGACGCGCTTGGGCAACTCCCCACGGTACCAGTACATGTACGGGAAGTAACCCGTCCACGTGAGGGTCGTGTCGAAGAGCGCGACCTCGATCTTCTGACCCTGGCCGCTGTGCTCGCGGTGGTAGAGGGCCTGCAGGATCGCGATGGTCGCGTACATCGCCGCCGAGATGTCACACACCGAGAGCGAGATCTTCGCCGGCGTCTCCGGCGCGCCGTTCGTCGGGATCAGCCCCGTCTCGCCCTGCATGATCAGGTCGAGCGCCGCGCGGTCGCGATACGGGCCGTCCTGGCCGAAGCCCGACACCCGACAGAAGATGAGCCGCGGGTTGGCCTCGCGGAACTTCTCCCAGACCAGCCCCCAGCGCTCGAGGGTGCCCGGCACGAAGTTCTCGATGAGGACGTCGGCATGCCGCACGAGGTCCACGAGGATCTCGCGACCCGCCTCGCTCTTGAGGTCGAGCGCAAGACTCTCCTTGCCGGGGTTCACCCAGGCGTGGCCCGAGCACATGCCGCCAACGATCGTGTCCCAGTGCCGGATCAGATCGCCCGCCCCTGGGCGCTCCACCTTGATGATGCGGGCGCCCATCTGGGAGAAGAGCCGCGTCGCGAACGGCCCGGCGACGCCCTGCGTGAGGTCGACGATCGTGATGCCCTCGAGCCCGCCCGCCATGACGCTCAGGCCTCGTGCCCGTCGGCCTTCGCCCAGGCCGCGCGTGTCTTGACGAGGATCGTCCGCTCCCCCTCGGCCACCACGACGCCACCGTCCTTGAAGCCGGTGAACTTGTACCGGACGATGCCGGCGTCCGGACGGTCGCTCTGGCGCACCTCCAACACCTCGCTCTTCGCGTGGAGTGTGTCGCCCGCGAACACTGGGTTCGGCAGGCGGATCGCGGTGAGGCCGAGGTCCATGAAGGCGTTCTCGCTCATGTCCTCGCTCGTGAGCCCGACCACGATCGCGATCGTGCACGGGCCGACGACCAGCCGTTCCGCGAAGTACCCCCCCATCATCTGCTTCGCGTACGGCAGGTTGAAGTGCGCCTGCGCGGTGTTCATGGTCATGTGCGTCACGAGGTAGTTGTCCATGTTCGTGACGGTGCGCCCGCGGACGTGCTCGTAGACGTCCCCGACCTGAAAGTCCTCGACGTAGTTCCCCGTCCCGGTGATCGGCATGTCGTGCCCCTCATCTCTCGCCGAGAATGCGGCGGGCGATGATCTCCCGTTGGATCTCGCTCGTGCCCTCGCCGATCGGCAGCAGACCCGAGTCGCGCCAGTAGCGGTTGACCGGGTACTCGCGCGTGTAGCCGTAGCCGCCGTGGATCTGCAGCGCGTTCCAGCAGTGCCGGTGCGCCACCTCGGCGGCGAAGAGCTTCGCCATGCCGGCCTCGAGATCGGCGCGCTCGCCGCGGTCGAATTTCTCCGCCGCGAGGTACCCGAGCTGGCGCGCGGCCTCGATCTCGGTCGCCATGTCGGCGAGCTTGAAGCGCACCGCCTGGAAGTTCGCGATGGCCTTACCGAACTGCACGCGCTGCTGCGCGTAGGCTACGGCCGCCTCGTACGCCGCCTGCACGAGCCCGATGCAACGGAACGCGAACTGGATCCTCGCGACCTCGTAGCCGTGCATGAGCTGCTTGAACCCCCGCCCTTCCACGCCACCCACGAGGTTCTCCGCCGGCACCTCGAGCCCGTCGAAGAAGAGCGCGTACGTGTTCATGCCGTGGTAGCCGACGGTGCGAATGCGGTTGCCCGTGAGCTGCGGCGGCTGGAACTGCTCACCCGGCTTCTTCTCGACGAGCAGGAGGCTGATGCCGCCGTGCTTCTGCTCGGTGGACGTGCGCGTGTAGGTGAAGAGCACGTGCGCCTGGTTCGCGAACGTGCAGAACATCTTGGAGCCGTTCAGCACGTAGTGGCCGTTCTTCCGACGCGCCACCGTCTTGATGTTCGCGGCGTCGGAGCCCGCCTCGGGCTCCGTGCCCGCCGACGCGCTCTGGAGCGCGCCGTCAGCCATGCCCGGCAGGAAGCGTCGCTTCTGCGCCTCGGTCCCGGCCTTGTACAGGATGTGGCCGCACAGCACGTTGCGCGCGATGACGCTGCCGACGGAGAGCCAGCCGCGCGCGAGCTCCTCGGTGACGACGCAGAGCGACAGCGCGTCGAGGCCGAGCCCGCCGTAGTCCTTCGGCACGAGCAGCCCGAAGAACCCCATCTCCGCCATCTTTTGGAGCAGCGGCGCGGGGATCTCGGCCTCCTCGCGATCGAGGGCGTCCGCGATGGGGACGACCTCTTTGTTCGTGAACGCGCGGGTGATGCGCTTCAGCTCCTCGTGCTCCGGCCTCAAAAAGCTCATGTCAGCCCCCCGCGGCGATCGCGACGTCGCGCTTTCGCGTGAGATTGCGGCGGCGGTACTCGAGCACCGGCTCACCGCGCTGGTTAACGCCGCTCGTGTGCCACTCGACGATTCCCCATCCCGGCCGCGACTGCGACTCGCGGCGGCTCAGTACCTTCGAGCGGGCGTACAGCGTATCGCCGGCATACACCGGGCGCAGGAACTTCACGTCGTCGATGCCGAGGAACGGACCGCCGGCCTCCGACAGATCCTCCACGGTGAGCCCCAGCACGGTGGTCATGACGAGCAGCGGGGCCACCACCATCCCGTCGTAGCCCAGTCGCCGTGCGTACTCGACGTTGAAGTAGATGGGGTTGTAATTCATCGTCAAGTTATTGAAGAGCAGGCCGTCCCCCGTGGTGAGCGTCCGGCCCCAGTGGTGCTCGAAGACACGCCCTTCGGTGAAGTCGTCGTAGAAACAGCCTCGCGGCACGCGCTTGATCGCCATCCCCTCGCCTCCCTCGATCCTGTCCGACGCGCGCCGGGTCAGCCCCGGCGCACGCACTCGCGCACGAGCGCGCCGATCTCCGGCAGCCGCTCGAGCTCCCACACCATGTCCACGATGCGCTTCGCGTCGCGCTCCGGGACGGCACGCGTCGCGTTCTGGAAGAACTTCGCCTCGATGTCGCCCGGCGCGAGCCGTCGCTCCGGCGTCCCGCGGCTCGTCGGCTCCCGGCGCTGGAGTGTGCGTCCGTCCTTGAGCGTGATGCGCACCTCCCCCGGAAAGTGCTTCGGATAGTCGCTCGCGACATCGTCCGGGCAGAACGTCTTCGCGGCGACCGCCAGGACTGCGGGATCGTCGAGCGGCTCGTCGTAGAATGCCGCGAGATCGACGCGACCCTTGACGAGCGCGAGCGCGACCGCGTACGGCACGCTGAAGAGCGCGTCGTAGATCGTCGGCGGCTCGATCCGTCGCTCGCGCGGCTCGCCGACGAGCGACTGGAGCCGGGGAGTCAGCGGACAATCGATGCGTTCGATGTCCTCGCCGCGCACCTGCTCCCGAAGGGCCAGCGCCGCGTCGACGAACGCGTGCACGAAGTGGCAGCACGGGTACGGCTTCAACGCGATGCCGCGCGCAGTCCAGCGCGTACCCAGCTCGTGAGCTGGCGACTCCGAGCCGTCCGGAACGCGGCCGAGGTGTGACGCGAAGAAGCCGTGCGGCCCCTCGAACACCGTCGCCGGGCCGCGAAACCCGTGACGGCCGAGCGCCGCCGCGACGAGGCCGCTGTGCGCGGCCCATCCCGGATGCAGCCGCTTGAGCCATGACTCGCGCAGCTCGAGGATCCCCGCAGCCTGACTGCCGCAGAGACCGAGCGCGTTCACGAGCGCCGTCCGGTCGTCCACCGCCAGACGCGCCGCGACGGCGGCGGACGCGAATGTCCCGCAGAGCGCCGTCGGATGGAAGCCACGGTCGTGGAACGCTCCCGGCGCAGCGCCGGCGAGACGGCAGCCGAGCT
Organism: Candidatus Rokuibacteriota bacterium; assembly: GCA_030647435.1. Taxonomy (NCBI): domain Bacteria; phylum Candidatus Rokuibacteriota; species Candidatus Rokuibacteriota bacterium. The sequence continues at coordinate 3,531 of JAUSJX010000166.1, read as the reverse complement.
CGAGTCCGACGACGAATGCGACGAGCGTGCTGCGACCGTCCGCGCCCGCAGCTTCGCCGGCCGCGAGCGCGGCGGCGAACGCCGGCGCGCTCGCGTGGTAGACCGCCTCGATGTGCGTGTCATCGAAATCGAGGCCGTGCGTCAGCGTGCCGTTGACCAGCGCCGCCGATGGCGCGGGCAGCCTCGTGCCGAACCCGATCGCGGTCGCATCGCTGCCGGCGCCGAGTGAGAGGGCGGCGCCGTGAACAGCGGTGGCGAAGTCCATCCGCGAGGACGCGAGCGCGATCCCGAGCGCATCGAGGAAGTGCCCTCGCGCCAGCGCGCGCACGTCGTCGGGCACGTCCTCCCAGCGGAGATCGAGCGCGAACGCGGCGAACTGCTCGGACACCGTGGTCATCGACAGTCCCGCCGTCGCCTGGTCATCTCGTGGGCCGCACCGCGGTCACCGACGCGGCGCCCAGTGTCGTCGTCTGGAGCTGCGCGTCCTGCACGGCCGCGATCACCATGTCCTTGGTGCGGACGAGATGCGCCTCGAGCTCGCTTGCGGCGCGTTCGAGATTGCGGTCGAGCAGCGCGATGATGATCGCCTCGTGGTCGTCGGCGACCTGGCGCACGCGCGGCAGGCTCACCGTGCCGTCCGGGTTCCGATAGAGGGTGCTGGCGATGTAGACCTGCTCGCGCAGCTGGTGGGTGAGGTCGATGATGCGCCGGTTGCCGGCCACCTCGAGCACCGCCATGTGGACCTGGATCGAGAGCTGCTCGATCTCCTGGTAGGACGCCTGCTCGATGCGGCCGCGCTGGGCACGCACGCGCTGGAGTAGGTCCAGGAGCACCTCCTTCGTGAGTTTCGGGAACGCGCGGCGCAGGGCGAGCGTCTCGATCGCGATGCGGATGTCGAAGCGCTCCTCCACGTCCTTCGGGGACGGCCAGCGAATGAAGGCGCCTCGATGCGGCACGATCTGCACGAGCCCGTCGCGCTCCAGGTGCCCGAGCGTCTCGCGGACCGGGGTGCGGCTGACGCCGAGGCGATCGGCGAGTGACGCCTCGCCGAGGAACTCGCCGGGTACGAACTCGCCGGTGATGATCCACTCCTTGACCCGGTCGTACACCAGGTCCCGGAGGAGCCGGGGGCCGCGCACCGACGACGTCCGGCGCGCTCGTTTCGGGATGCGACGCTTCAATGAGTCGCCTCTTGCATACACGATATACAGGGAATACTCCACGTTGTGGCCCGGTGTCAAGCCCCCAGGGAGTCGAGCTGCTTGAGCCGCCCGATATCGCCCACGCCCAGGCCGGCGTACTGCTTCTTTCAGCGGTAGAAGGTCTGCTCGGAGATCCCGGGCTTGCGGCAGACCTCGGCGACGGCGGTCCCGGTCTCGGCCTGGCGCACGGCAAAGGCGATCTGCTCCTCGGTGTAGCGGGCTTTCTTCATCGACAAGCCCCTTCCCTGGGGGGTGCTCAGCTTGCCGGAAAACTCACGCTCCCGGTAGGCCAGTCTTGCGGGGGGACGTCAGGAGCGTGCTGCGGTTGGCCCCACCCCTGTGCATTACGCGCGAGAAGGTCCGTCTACTTGCCACCATGGTCGCCGAGAGTATCGATGACTTGCAGCGGGACATTAAAAGAGCTGAACTGACCGCGTGTCTTATCAACGGCAGTGAGCAGTGCTAGCTTTGCAGTAGCGAAGGTGCCGGAAGACTGGCAATCCTCAAGAGCTCCGCAACGGCCGACGATCGCGAGTCTAAGGTGAATGTCTCCTACAGGTCGACGCGGCTTCGCCCTAGGGAGTAAGCGGTCTGACGCGAGGCAAGAGATTTGGACCCGGACGACCTTCTTCCACTACGTTCCAAGCGAGCAAGTCTGGTCTAAGACCAAAGAGGACAATTACCTGGCCGTCGCGGGCAGGACCTGGTTGCAGTCCTCCATGAACATTCCAACCGTGTGCGCCACCGCGAAGCAACGCAGCCGACGGAGCACGAAGGACACCGATGCCGCCGGCCCGTAGATTGCGCGCTTCTGCTTGACAATTGACATATGTCACCATCCCGCCAAGAAGGTCCGCCTCTGGTAAAGCCGGTTCGGCGGCTGCGGCAACGAGATCATCTGGAATGTCGATTGCCCAAATAGCACGCTGAATTCCTGCGAGTTCGTCTGGTTGTGTAATTCCCTCATGACGAAGGAACTCGGCCCACGCCCCTTCCGGCGTATCTGCCAGGTAGTGTACTGGTCCCTCACCATCGCCGTGCCAGCGTCCGGGGGGTTGATCTGGAGTTTCCCAGAGAAAGGGGAAAGCTGGTGCAACATGCCTGAAGAGGATCATGTGGCCGGCGAACTGGTGAGTGCATAGGCAAGCTGGCGAACATGCTTAGGTCCCGGATCGTCAGGCATCCACGTGCCAGTGAGCTTCTCTACGGGAGCCTGTCCACCGAGCTGCACGCGCTTCCGATGAAACCACTGCCGAACACCTAAGTCGTTGTACGCTCCCGTGAGATCACCCACGATAAGCGCTAGCCAGTGTAGCCGTGCAGCTACGTCATCCGGCGTGCTCCGTGTCGCACGCGCATATCGGCGAACGCTCACTGGTGAGATACCGAGCAATCGGGGCAGCAATTCCATGCGGAGAAGGGGGACCAAGTGCTTCCACTCGGAGGCGGGAACTGGAGAAGTTTCTAGTGCATCAGCCAGTCTATCCAAGTAGCGTTCAAGCAATTGCGGCTCATGCTCGATCTCCTGACTGCCAAGGAATGCTCCGACATCGCTCGCAATCCCCACACGACGAAGCCGTGAGGCCAATCGAAGAAATGTCGATATATCCAGTGTGACCCGTCGCTCGTGTTCGGGAAGCAGACCCATGGCATCTGCGCGAGCGAGGGCGCGAGCGGCCTTCACAGCAATGGAGGGCTTCGCAAATGGTCCTTTTGTGGATTCAATTTGGATCATTGACATAAGCCATAGTATATCCACACGGGGCCCAAGTGCAAGCTACTTTAGGTAGGGGGGCTAAACCCTGGTTCTCTTGACGACGTATGGAGGATTGGCCATCCGATGCTCCTCTCGCGCAGAGCAAGATCTCAGAGCAGTCCCAGGCGCCGAGGACTAAGGGGCCTGGGCTCTTTCAGAGCGCCGAGGATTGACTATCCCGGTCCCCTTTCGAACCGAGGCGCACCACATGAGGACTGAGAATCCCGGGCTCTCTCAAAGCGCCGAGGATTGGAAATCCGGGGCCCTGAAGCAAGCGCAGAGGACTAGGAGTCCTGGGCTCCTTGAGAGCGCCGAGGATTGATACCCCGGGTCCTTTCGGACCGAGGCGCACCGCACGAGGATTGAGAATCCTGGGCCCTCTCGTGAGCGCAGAGGAGCAAGAATCCCGGGGTCCTTCAGAGCGGCGAGGATTTATTGATCTTTCACTAAATAATGCATACGATTGGCCTGTGCTTCACTATGCTGGTCGGCATGAGACCTTTTGGCACTGCCGGGGAGTTGGAGAAGCGTCGACGCCGGGCGATCGCCCTACTGCAGGCGGGCAACCCATAT
>JAUSJX010000165.1 GCA_030647435.1 Candidatus Rokuibacteriota bacterium | reverse complement strand
TCGAGCTCGGCCGCGTCTCGCCCGAGGAGGCAGAGCGCGTCGCCGCGCTCGGCCATGAGCCGGGCCAGCGCGCGGCCCATGCCTCGCGTGGCGCCGACCACGGCGACCTTCACGGCGTGTCTCCCAGCACGCGCACCGACTGGGCCGAGCGGAAGCGGTGCTCCGGATCCCAGCGATCGCGCACCTTCCGCCACTCGGCGAGGCGGGGCACCATGCGCGCGAAGTCCTCCGGGCGGGTGACGGCGTCCTTGGCGAGGTAGACCCGGCCTCCCGCGGCGATCACCGTCGCGTTCAGCTCGTGGACCAGGGTCTCGGTGCGCGGTCCCCGGTACGGCAGGTCGAGCGCCAGCGTCGTGCCCTCGAGAGGAAAGGACAGGTAGGCGTCGGACTCAGGCCCGCAGTCCTTGATGACCGCGAGGAAGGAGGCCGCTCCCGCCCCGGCAAGCCGCTCGAGCAGCTCGGCGACGGTCGGCGCGCCGGCGGCGCGCGGCACGACGCACTGGTACTGGAGGAAGCCCCGCCGTCCGTACAGGCGATTCCAGCCGCCGATCGCATCGAGCGGGTAGAAGAAGCCGTGGTAGGGCACGGGCCGCGCCGTGCCGCGGCTGCGCCGAGCGTGGCTCCACCACGCGTGTTTCCACCACGCGTGTTTCCAGTAATACGCGGCGTTGAGGCCGCGCATGAGGACCGGGCTCAGCAGCCACTCGGGCGCGTCGAGCGGCACGGCGAGCCGTCGCGGCTCGGGCGGCGGCCCGGCGGGCGCCTCGGCCCGGGAGGCGTGGCGGCCGCGCATCAGGATCCCCCGCCCCAGCGAGGCGCCCCGCGCGAGGGAGTCGATCCAGCCGACGGTGTACGGCCAGTCCTTGCCGGCATCCCGAAAGCAGTCGAGCATCGCCCCGAGCCCCGGCACGGGCTCGGTCTCCACGACCATCCACGCGCTCTCCACCGGCTGGAGGCGGAGCGTCACCTCGGTGATGAGCCCGGTCAGCCCCATCCCGCCGACCGTGGCGAGGAAAAGCTCCCGCTCGCGCGCGGGGCCGCACTCGACCACGCTGCCGTCGGCAACCTGAAGCACCAGGCGATCGACGAAACGTCCGAAGGAGCCGTCGCGGTGATGATTCTTGCCGTGCACGTCGCAGGCGACGCAGCCGCCGACGGTGACGACCTTCGTCCCCGGCGTCACCGGCGGAAACCAGCCGCGCGGCAGGAAGACGCGCAGGATCTCGGCAAGCGAGAGCCCCGCCTCGCAGGTGAGCGTGCCCCGCTCGCGGTCGAAGGCCACCACGCGGTCGGCCCGCGCCGTCTCGAGGACGAGCGCGCCCGGCGCGGCCGGCACGGCCGCGTCGCCGTAGGATCGGCCGAGCCCGCGCGGCAGGACGGGGCGGCCGTCCGGCGGCAGCTGGAGCCGTTCAGGCCGCGCGACGGCTCCCCGCTCGACGGGGTGGCGTCCCCAGCCCGCGACCGGCTCGAGGCTCAGCCCGGCCGACTTTAACTCGGCCGACTTTAACTCGGCCATCGGGGGCCGTAGATGATGGCGAGCGTCGTGACCATCCACAGGAGGGCGTCCAGCAAGAGCCCCCGGTCGGTGACCAGGAGGTCCGACGGGTTGCCCCCCAGGTCGCGCCGGTACAGGAGGTAGAGGTAGCGGAAGATGCCGTAGAGCACGAAGGGCAGGGTCAGCGGCAAGAGGCGGGTATGGAACTTGGCGACGGTCTCGGGCGACATGGTGTAGAGCGCGTAGGTGGTCACCGTCGAGGCCGTGACGACCGAGATCATCTGGTCGAGAAAGCCCTCGCTGTACTCAGCCAGGATGGGCCGGTGGGCGGCGGCATCGCCCTGCAGCGAACGGTACTCGTGCCGGCGTTTTCCTAAGGCCAGGAAGAGCGCGATCAGGATGGTGCAGATGAGCAGCCATCCCGAGATTTCGACATCCACGGCCACGGCGCCCGCCACGGCGCGCAGCACGAAGCCCGTGGCCACCGTCAGCACGTCGAGGATGACGAGGTGCTTGAGCCACAAGGAATAGGCCGTGAGGAGCGTGCCGTAGGCGAGCGCCACGAGCCCGAAGGCCGGCGACAGCCTGAATGCGGCGGCCAGACACCCGGCAAGCAGCAGGACGCCGAAACCGATCGCCGCGCCGATCGGCAGCGCGCCGGACGCGACGGGGCGCAGGCGCTTGGACGGGTGCAGGCGGTCCTTGTCCACGTCCGCGACGTCGTTGAAGAGGTAGATGGCCCCGCTGAGGCCGCAGAAGATGGCGAAGGCGGCGAGCGCGGGCCAGACCCGCGGGGTCAGGAGCTGCTGGGAAAAGATGACGCCGGCGAAGACGAAGAGGTTCTTGACCCACTGGCGCGGGCGGAGCGAAGCGAGGAGGGCCGAGGCCAGGCGCACGCTGGCGCCTCCTACAACCGGATCACATGCGGTTGGGCACCCAACGCTCCGGTCAGGTTGCGTGTGTCGAGGACGAGGCGCGCCTCGCGGCAGAGCCGCGCCGGGTCGAACTCGCGGTGGGCCGTGAGCACCGCCACCAGGTCGTAGGACGCGAGGTCGGCGGTCGCCCAGTCCACGCCGGCGAGCCGCCGGCTGCCCACCGTGAGCGTCGGCACGTGGGGATCGGCGTAGTCCACGCTCGCGCCGCGCAGCAGGAGCGCGCCGATGATCTCCACGGCGGGGGAGTCCCGCACGTCCCCCACCCCGGGTTTGTACGCGACTCCCAGTGCCAAGACGCGCGAGCCCTTCAAAGGCTTGCCCTGGTCGTTGAGGGCGTCGGCCGCCAGCTGCACGGTGTAGGCGGGCATGCCGCCGTTGATCTCGTCCGCGAAGGCGATGAAGCGCGCCTCGTAGCCCATCATGCGCGCGCGCCACGAGAGGTAGTACGGGTCGCTCGGCAGGCAGTGGCCGCCGATGCCGGGCCCCGGGTAGAACGGCATGAACCCGAAGGGCTTGGTCGCGGCCGCGTCGATGATCTCCCAGACGGACAGCCCCAGCCGCCGGCACATGATGGCGAGCTCGTTGACGAGGGCGATGTTGACGCTGCGGAAGATGTTCTCGAAGAGCTTGACCAACTCGGCCGCCTGCGGGGACGAGACCGGCACTACGCGCTCGACGATCTGACCGTAGAGCGCGCAGGCGAGCTGCCGGCAGGCGGGCGTCACGCCGCCCACGATCTTGGGGATGTTGGAGAGGCCGTACGTGCGGTTGCCCGGATCGATGCGCTCCGGCGAGAAGGCGAGGAAGACCTGCTCCCCGACGGCGAGCCCGGAGGCGGTGAAGCGGGGCAGCAGCACCTCCTCCGTTGTGCCCGGGTAGGTCGTCGACTCGAGGACCACGAGCCGGCCGGGACGGAGGATCTTGGCGACCTCGTCGGCCGCCGCCACGATGTGCGAGATGTCCGGCTCCTTGGACTTGCCCAAGGGCGTCGGCACGCAGATGATGATCGCGTCGGCGGCGCCGAGCCCTCCCACGCTGCCTGCGACCGTCAGCCGCCCGGTCCTGACGAGCGGCGCGAGATCGTCGCTCGGCACGTCCTCGATCGGGCTCTGGCCGCGCCCGATCCGCTCCACCCGCCCCGCATCGGCGTCCACCCCGATCACGCGCATGCCGACCTTTGCGAAGGCCACGGCGAGTGGAAGCCCGACGTAGCCGAGCCCGACGACGCCGACCGTCGCGTCGCGACGCTCGAAGCGCTGCATGAGATCCGCCCCGACACCGCCCCCGGCCGTCACGCGAGCCTCTGGATCGCGGCCCTGACAGCAAAGGCCACGCTCCGGACCTCGTCGTCGCTGAGCTCGGGGAAGCACGGCAGCGACACGACCTCGGCGGCCGCGCGCGCGGCGTTGGGGAAGGCTCGGTCGACGTCGGGCACGGCGAACATGGGCTGGGCGGGAATGGGGATCGGGTAGTGCACGGCGGTGCCGACACCCGCGTCGGCGAGCGCCCCGACGAGGGCGTCCCGCTTCGGGGTCCTGACCGTGAACTGGTGGTAGATGTGGCGTGCCGGCGACCGCTCCTGGGCCAGCACCAGCGGCGTGCCCTGCAGCAGCTCGCGGTAGCGCGCGGCGATCTCGCGGCGCCTGTCGTTCCACGCGGGCAGGTGCCCGAGCTTCACGCGCAGGAGCGCCGCCTGAAGCTCGTCGAGCCGGCTCGAGTAGCCGAGCTCCACGTGCTCGTACTTCCGTGGCGAGCCGTGATCGCGGAGCCGCCGGACCGTCTGGGCGACGTCGTCACGGGCCGTCAAGACCATGCCGCCGTCGCCACAGGCGCCGAGGTTCTTCGTCGGGTAGAAGGAAAGGCACGCGACGTCGCCCCAGGCGCCCGCCGGTCGGCCGGCGTAGGTGGCGCCCACGGCCTGCGCCGCGTCCTCGATGACGGCGAGCCCGCGGGCGCGGGCGATGTCGGTGATCGCGTCCATGGCGGCGGGCTGCCCGTAGAGATCCACGGCCACGATGGCGCGCGTCCGCGGCGTCACGGCCCGGGCCACAAGCGTGGGGTCGAGGTTGTACGTGACCGGGTCGATGTCGACGAAGACGGGCCGGGCGCCCACCATCAGCACGGCGCTGGCCGATGCCACGAACGAGAACGACGACGTGACGACCTCGTCGCCGGGCTTGACACCCACCGCCTTGAGGGCGAGCACGAGCGCGTCGGTGCCGGAGTTGACGCCGATACCGTGACGGGTGCCGCAGAGCGCCGCCAGCTCGGCCTCGAGCGCCACCACCTCGGGCCCGAGGATGAACCGGCAGGAGGCCAGCACCCGCTCGGCCGCCGCCATCAGCTCGGCCCGGAGCGCCCCGTGTTGCCGCGCGAGGTCGATCTGCGGGATCAGAAGCCGAGCCCCCCCGCCGACGTGCTCACCTGCCCCAGGCCCAGGAGGTTGACGGAGAACCGGAACTCGCTGTCCTGGCCGTAGCGGTAGATGTACTCGGTGG
>JAUSJX010000164.1 GCA_030647435.1 Candidatus Rokuibacteriota bacterium | reverse complement strand
GCGTCCAGTTCCCCGAGCTGCGCAACGGTGTGCTGCACGACCTTGCTGCCCACGCGCACGGAGCGGACCAGCCGCCAGTAGCGGTGGACCTTGCCGTCCTTCCGCCGCGTCGTATGGCGCAGGTACATTGTCCAGTGTATGCGCTTGGCCGCGCGCGCAAGTCAATGCACTTGGTCGGCACTACACGCGCCGTGCCGGTCCCCGGTGTGCCGCGGCTCGCACTTACACCCCGGCGCGGCCCGAAACCCGGGGGCGCGCCGCTCGAACTGCGGAAGTTGGGCTAGCGCGGCAGCTCTTGCGCCAGTTCGCGAGCGCAACTGGCGCATAGCCGTAACACCTCCTCTGTCAGCCACGCCGCGCCATGCTTTACCTCAGCCCTCACCCTCCAGACCCTGCCACGTTTCTTGAGGCACCCCATGCATGGACCTCGGTTCCGGGCATTCCCTTTTCTGACCGTTATCATGACCTCCGCTCCTTTCTCTCAGCGGGGCCTCGGGTCGGTAGCGGACGGAAGGCACATAGTCGCGTGGTCCACATTAGCTCGTCCCGCTCGCCCTCCCGCGTCCACGATACGGAATATCTGTCCTTGCCGTGGTACGTCACCTTATCGCCCTTCCCCACGCCGTAGGTAGGTTCTGCTTCCCGATACGTTGCGCGTAAACCGGTCGCACAATCCTTCTGTGTTGCGTAGGCGTCTTCTATCTTCCAGACCATCTTGCGGTCCTTGTAGTATTCGGTTTGCTCCCACAGCACCCACGCGCACTCGGCGGAGGCCGACGCGGAGGAGGCGAGCAGGGGCGCAGAGCATAGCGACCACGATTGACGGCCAGCGTCTTCTCATCGGTTGTTCCTCCGGTAAGGCGGACGCGATCTTGCGTTCGCCGTTCACGGCGTCACTGACACGCGCTCGTAGCCTTGCCGCTGAAAGTCATTGATACACTCTCGCTCAACCTTCCAGTGGGGGGACGCAGCCGGAAAGATTGGATGCATGTTCGTGTACGGACCGCATTGCGCGGTCTGACCGGTGACCGGATGTTTCAAGAGAATCGGTTGTGTTGCACAGCCACTCAAGAACAACAGCGCGACGATCGCCGCAAGCACCAGTGGCACAGGATGATCCTCCCTGTAATCATTCAGACTGTCCTCCCTCCTGAGGGCCGCCCTATCGACGGATGCCTCGGTGGTCCAGCTCCGGTGGGTCCTCATCGGGTGTCGTCGAGAAGGCTTCCCGCATTTGGTACTTCGGAACGGCCTTTCCGACTCCTGAGCATGGACGGGTGTCGGTCGCGCTACGCGAATGGGTCGCGTAGAATGCTTTCGCGCTCTGGAGATCGTACCGCTCACCCTCTACAACTACAGCAAACGAGGAGAACGTCTCGAAGACCGGCCGGGAGATCCCTGCCTCCTGTCCGCACTCGTAGCACTTGGCACGCCATGGCATGACGGGATAATAGCTCCGATCACCGCGCTAGGATACCTCGGCCCTTGGCGAGCCGTCAGCGTCCACTCTTTGATAAAGGGGGTGAAAGTGAAGGTTCACGTTCAACCCGCTGCCTGAGCGCTGCATCACGGTGACGCTGCCGGTGCGTCCACCCGGCACGCCGCGCGCGTAGACGTCGAGCAGCACGCGCGTGTACACCCGCAGCACCGCGCGGCTCAGCCCGTAATTCCACGCCATCTGGTACCGGAGCCGATACGGCACCGTCAGGACCCACTGCCGCACCGGCACCCACGGCAGCACCGCGTCCACCAGATGCGCGGCCCGCTCGGTCATCCGCCGGCCCCCACAGCTCGGACACCACGCCCGGCCTTTGCACGAAAACGGCACCCGGTGCTCGCGGGCGCAGCCCTCGCACCGAAACCGCGCCACGCCGGCCTCGAACACGCCACACAGCAGGAACGCCCGGAACTCGCGCTCGACGAACTGCGGCAAGCCCGCCCCGTGGCCGGCCTCCGCCACCGCGCGCAGGAAGACCTCCAGGTGCTCGGCGATGACCTGGTGGAGCACGGTGTGCTCGGCGTCACGGGGCCGGTAGACCGCGCGCTGGAGGGCCATGGCCCCCAGGTGGGGTTAAGGCACCGACCGGGACAATGCTGAGAGAGGGATACACCGAACCGGGTGGGGACGACGGTGGCCGGACCGCTGCCAGCGGTGAGTCTACGTTCCAGAACGGTGGGGCGGGCAGCCTTGCGCTCGCCGATCGCGTGGTGTGACCCGGGGAGGGCGGTGGTCTGGGTGTCCTTGGCGTCTGGCCGGAGCTGGATGGTCCTCCACCGCCCGCCGGCCCCAGCCGCAGACCTACAGGCTCGGGCTACTCCCGGAATTTGTTTACGATCGGGAGGCGCCAGTCCTTGCCGAAGGCGCGCGGCGTGATCTTGATCCCGATGGCGCCCTGGCGACGCTTGTACTCGTTCCGGTCCACCATGGCGATGACGCGCTTGACCGTGGGCGCGTCGAAGCCCCGCGCCACGATGTCGGCCACACCCTGGTCGCTCTCGACGTAGCATTCCAGGATGGCGTCGAGCACCGCGTACGGAGGCAGCGTGTCCTGGTCGGTCTGGTCCGGGCGAAGCTCGGCCGACGGCGGCCTGGCGAAGACGGCCTTCGGGATCAGCTCGCGGCCGGCCCGCGCGTTGGCGTGTTCCGACAGCTTGTACACCAGCATCTTCGGGCAGTCCTTGATGACCGCGAAGCCGCCCGCCATGTCGCCGTAGAGCGTCGTGTAGCCGACGGCGATCTCGCTCTTGTTGCCGGTGTTGAGCACGAGCCAGCCGAACTTGTTGGACAGCGCCATCAGGTAGTTGCCCCGGATGCGCGCCTGGATGTTCTCCTCGGTCACGTCCTCCTTGAGCCCCTTGAACGCCCCGGCGAGCGCGGCCTTGTACGCCTTGAGAACCCGCGTGATGGGCACCCGCAGGAGATCGATGCCGAGGTTCTTGGCGAGCCGGGCGGCGTCGCCCCGAGTTCCGGCCGAGGAGTAGGGCGACGGCATCGTCACGCCGGTGACATTCGCCGCGCCGAGGGCGTCCACGGCGATGGCCGCGACGATCGAGGAGTCGATGCCGCCGGACAGGCCGATCACGACGCGCTTGAAGCCGTTCTTGGTGACGTAGTCCCGCGTGCCGAGCACGAGGGCGCGGTAGACCTCCTCGATGATCTCGAGCGCCTCGACCTCGTGGACCGGCAGCTTGGGCTTGTCCGTCTGCGGCAGCGCCGGCAGCGAGATCCGCCTCGCCGCCGGCTGGCTCCGCAGCTTCTCCTTCCGGCGCCGCGAGTCGTGCATGCGGGCGCGGAAGACCTGGTCGAGATCGATGTCGGCGACCACGAGGTCTTCCTCGAACGCTCTGCCCCGGGCGATCGGCTCGCCCTTCTCGTTGAAGATGAGGGAGTTGCCGTCGAAGATGAGCTCGTCCTGGCCTCCGACCGTATTGACGAAGGCGAGGCAGACGATGTCGTCGGTGGCCCGCGTCGCGAGCATCTTCTCCCGGAACTGCGCCTTGCCCACGTGGTACGGCGAGGCGTTGATGGTGACGACCAGCTCGGCCCCCGCCAGCGCCTGCAGCGTCGTCGGTCCCGTCGGGTACCAGATGTCCTCGCAGATGTTGGCGCCCATGGTCGTCTCGCCCAGCATAAAGACCGGCGATTCGGTGCCGGACTGGAAGTAGCGGTTCTCGTCGAAGACGCCGTAGTTCGGCAGGTACTGCTTGTGGTAGGTGCCCGCGTGGGCGCCGTCGTGGAGCACCGCCGCCGCATTGAAAATGTCGTCGCGCTTGTCGACGAAGCCGAGGACCGCAGTCAGCCCGCGGCTCTGTTTGGCCACGTCGGCCAGCGCCCGCAGGTTGGCCTCGATGAAGGCGGGCTTGAAGAGGAGGTCTTCCGGCGGGTAGCCGGTGAGCGTCAACTCGGGGAAGGCCACGATGTCACAACCCGCGGCCCTCGCCCGCCCCATCCAGTCCACCACGAGCCGCGCGTTGGCCTCGATGGCGCCCACCGTCGGGTTGACCTGGGCCAGCCCCACCCGCACCCGTCTCATGACCGTATTCTAAACCATGCGCCCCGCCCGGACCGCGATGTGCAGGCCGAGCAGGACCAGCACGCCCCCCGCGACGATGAACACGGTCAGCGGCTCGCGAAGCCACCAGACGCCGAGCAGCGCGCCTACCACCGGCTGGACATTGATGAAGAGCGCCAGGCGCGGCGCCTCGACGCGCTCGAGCGCGTAGTTCCATACGAGGTAGCCGAGAGCCGTGACCACCAGCGCGAGATAGGCCGTGCCCCAGAGCGCCGTCGCGCTCCACGCCGGGCGGTGCCCGCTCAGCCACTCGAGGCCGGCCAGCGGCGTCATGGCGGCGACGCCCCAAAGAATCGACCACGCGGTGACGGGCAGCGCGGCGTGACGGGAAAGCACGCCCCGCCCGATCAGCGAATACGCGGCGTAGGACAGCCCGGAGAGCACGAGCAGGATGTCCCCGCGCCAGTGGGGCAGGAGCGCCACGCTCACCCCCGGGACGCCGTTGACCACGACGAGCGTTGCGCCGATGAGGGTCAGCAGCGCGCCCAGCTTCTCGCGGCGCGAGAGGCGCTCGCCCAGGAAGAACGGCGACAGGAGGATGAGGGCGACCGGCTCGACCGTGATCAAGAGCGCCGCGTTGGTGGCCGTCGAGTGCGCGATACCCCAGTTGCCGAAGGCGAAGGCTCCGGCGAACCCGAGCAGGCCCATCCAGAACACCTTCCAGTGATCGCCGCGCGAGAGCCGGTCGCCGGTCGGCCGCCTGCCGAGCGCCAGCGGCACCCTGCTGAGCGCCAGCGGCACAATGATGAGGGCGCCGATCGCGAGCCGAACCAGCGCGAGCGTCCCCGGGCCGACGTCCTGGAGGACCACGCGGGTCGCCACGTAGCTCGTTCCGTAGACCGCGTTGCCGACAAGGAGGACGAGGTAGGCGACCGGCACCCGGAGAGCTTAGCGTAGAATCACGGGCATGAACTCCAAGATCCCGTGGCTTCCGTCGGAGCTGCACCCCGGCCAGAAGGCGGAGCGCTGTCCGCGCTGCGGCGCCATCGGGCTCATCCCCTGGACCCTCCGCCGCGACCCCAAGCGCGTGACACCCGTGCGCACCTGGGTGTGCACGCAGTGCCAGGTCACCGAGGAACGCCCCGAAACCGACTAGCCCCGGCAGGCTAGACTGAAGTTCCTTCCTTCTTCCAGCGTGATTATCCTGTCGGATTATGCATTTGCGGTCTCCGACGATGTTGGTTTTCTGACTACGCGTTGATCGTCTCGATCAGATCGAGCGCTTGTTTCTGTTTGAGGTTCGGCCTC
>JAUSJX010000163.1 GCA_030647435.1 Candidatus Rokuibacteriota bacterium | reverse complement strand
TGCCGCTGCTCGAGCAGGTCGCCCGGACGGGCGAGCCGATCCTGATCATCGCCGAGGACATCGAGGGCGACGCGCTGGCGACCCTCGTGGTGAACAAGCTCCGGGGCGCGCTGCGCTGCGTGGCCGTGAAGGCGCCCGGCTACGGGGACCGCCGCAAGGAGATGCTGGAGGACATCGCGGTCCTCACCGGCGGGCACTGTGATCAGCGAGGAGCTGGGCATCAAGCTCGAGAGCGTCGAGCCCCGGCATCTCGGCCGCGCCAAGCGCATCGTGGTGGACAAGGAGGCGACGACGATCATCGGCGGCGCCGGCGACAAGACGGCGATCGAGGGAAGGACGCAGCAGGTCCGCCAGCAGATTGAGAAGAGCACCAGCGACTACGACCGCGAGAAGCTCCAGGAGCGCCTGGCGAAGCTGGCGGGCGGGGTGGCGCTCATCCGCGTGGGCGCGCCTTCGGAGTCCGAGATGAAGAGCCGCAAGGAGGCGCTGGAGGACGCCATCAGCGCGACGAAGGCGGCCGTGGCGGAGGGCATCGTGCCGGGTGGCGGGCTCGCGCTCCTGCGCGCCATCGACGCCGTGGAGCGCGAGGAGGGGCAGTGCGAGGGCGACGAGCGCACGGGGCTCCAGATCCTCAAGCGTGCCCTGGAGGCGCCGACGCGCCAGATCGCCGAGAACTCGGCGGTGGACGGCGGTGTCGTGGTCAACCGGATGCGCGAGGGCAAGGGCAGCATGGGTTTCGACGCCGCCAGGAAGCAGTACGTCGACCTCGTGGAGGCGGGCATCATCGATCCGACCAAGGTCGTGCGCATCGCGCTCGAGAACGCGGTCTCGGCCGCGAGCCTGCTGCTGCTGACCGAGGCGACGCTCACCGAGGCGGAAGAGGAGAAGGACAAGATGCCCGCCCCGGTCCTGGGCTGAGAGTTTGTGAAGAAATCCGCTGCGGGATTGTCAGTGACGAGTCGTAGACTCGGCGTATGACAGACACCAGTTCCCGGGGCGGGGTCTCCAGAAGGTCCGGGCGGTGCTGCTGTGGTTCGCGCCGGCGCACTATCTGATGCGCGCCGTCGCACTCCGGCAGGCCGCAGCGCAGGCCGCATGACCGCCCCACCCCCACCGCAGGCGCCGCGAAGAGCGAGCGGAGATCCGAGCAGACGCGGTCGTTGAGATGAACCGGCCTCGCCAGACGCTCAGCGGCTTGCGCGGACCTGCCCCGCCGCGATTCGTTCACAAGCTCTGAGCTGCGGGCTCCGTGAGGGCGGCGGCGCGGGTGGGGCGGGGCCGAGCGGCGAGGGGATCCTGCACGGTGGCGATGACGTGCAGGCGGCCACCAGCAGGGCCAGCGCCGCCACCGCCGCGGCCGACCTGCCCCTCGATTTCGATCTGGGAACGTGCGGAGTCCTGCTTGCCGTCCGTCGTCACGATCAACGATCACACAAGCGATTCGCCACGAAGACCGGTGGGGAAATCAGGTGTTTGCATCACCCCGGGGACCGGGCCACGGGGAGGCGATGCCCCATCCGCCCAGCATTGGGGCGGCGCGGCTACACTCGTCCCGGGACGGGACTTGAATTCACCTCTCAGGCGGAGGTCATGCGATGACGGAGAGCGGGAGCGAAGCGACGCTGCGGCTGGAGGCCCTCCTTCCCCCGGAGATGGCCAAGCGGGCGGAGGAGATCGGGGTGAGGAAGGTCTCGATGGACGCCCTCGGCGAGTTCGCCCTCGCGGTGCTGGCCGGCGCCTTCGTCGCGCTCGGGGGCGTATTCGCCACGACCGCCTTGGCGGGCGCTGGCGCGGCGCCCTGGGGGCCGACGCGGGTGCTGGCGGGGGTGGCGTTCAGCCTTGGGCTGATCCTCGTCATCGTCGGCGGGGCGGAGCTCTTCACCGGCAATAACCTGATCGCCATGGCATGGGCGAGCGGTCGCGTGACGACACGAGCGCTGCTGCGGAGCTGGACCATCGTGTACGCGGGCAACTTCGTCGGGGCCGCGGCGACGGCGATGCTCGTCTGTCTCGGCGGGACCCAGCGCTTCGAGGGTGGCGCCTTCGGCATCACCGCCCTCGGCATCGCTCACGCCAAGCTCGAGCTCGGCTTCGGGCAGGCCGTGGCGCTCGGGATCCTCTGCAATGCCCTCGTCTGCCTCGCCGTGTGGCTCAGCTACAGCGCGAGGACGACCACCGACCGGATCCTGGCCATCGTCTTTCCGATCAGCGCCTTCGTCGCCGCCGGGTTCGAGCACTCGGTTGCGAACATGTACTTCGTCCCGCTGGGCTTGTTCATCGCGGCGCTCGATCCCGGCTTCGTCGCGGGCCACGACCTCGGGCTCAGCGCGCAGGCCTTGAGCTGGAGTGGGTTCGTCCTTCGCAACCTGCTCCCCGTCACCATCGGCAACGTGATCGGCGGGACGCTGCTCGTGGGCGCCGTCTACTGGTTCGTCTACCTCCGGCGCCGGTCCCGGGCGTGATCCCACGGCGATGACCCCCGCCGAACCCGACCGGCGCTCGCTCGGCGGGCTCTCCGAAGCCGAGGTGACCGCCCGGCTCGGGCGGGACGGCTACAACGACCTGCCCACGGCCAGGCGTCGCGGGTTCATCACTATCGCCGCCGACCTGCTGCGCGAGCCGATGTTTGTCCTGCTCGTCGCGTGCGGGGTGATCTACGTCGTCCTGGGTGATCCGCAGGAAGCCTTCATGCTGCTCGGCTTCGTCTTCCTGATCACGGGCCTCACCCTGTACCAGGAGCACAAGACCGAGCGCGCGCTCGACAGGCTCCGCGATCTGGCCAGCCCGCGCGCGCTCGTCATCCGTGACGGTCGGCAGCGGCGAATCCCCGGCCGGGAGGTGGTCCGCGACGATCTCCTCCTGCTCGCGGAGGGAGACCGCGTCTCGGCCGACTCCGTCCTTCTCACGGCCACCAACCTGTCCGTCGACGAATCCCTGCTGACCGGGGAGTCGGTGCCCGTCCGCAAGGTCGCGGCCGACGGGCCCTGCCCCATGGCCGCTCCGGGCGGCGACGATCTGCCGTTCGTCTACTCCGGCACGCTCGTGGTTCACGGACACGGCCTCGCCAGAGTCGAGCGGATCGGTCCGGGAACCGAGCTCGGCAAGATCGGCAGGGCGCTCGAGGCGCTCGACCGCGAGGCGACGCCGCTCCAGCGCGAGACGGGCCGCGTCGTCCACGTCTTCGCCGTCGTCGGCCTCCTCCTCTCCATCCTGGTCTCGGTGATCTACGCGCTCAGCCGGGGGCAATGGCTCGAGGGAGCCCTCGCCGGCCTGACCCTCGCCATGGCCATCATGCCGAACGAGTTCCCCGTGGTCCTGACGCTCTTCCTCTCGTTGGGCGCCTGGCGTCTCTCGCGCGTGCAGGTCCTCACCCGCCGTGTCCCGGCGGTGGAGACTCTCGGGGCGACCACGGTCCTGTGCGTGGACAAGACGGGGACCCTCACCCTCAACCAGTTGTCGGTCGCGATGCTGTTCACCGCCGGCGAGTACTATGACCTCCGCGCTCCGTCCGAGACACCTCTCCCCGAGTCGTTTCACGAGCTGGTCGAGTTCGCCATCCTCGCCAGTCAGCGGGACGCTCTCGACCCGATCGATCACGCATTGAAGACGCTCGGCGACGCTCACCTGACGGCGACGGAACATCTCCACGAGGACTGGTCGCTCGTCCAGGAGTATCCGCTCTCGAAGCGCCTCCTCGCGCTCTCGCGGGTCTGGCGATCGCCGGACGGCGACGACTACATCATCGCCGCGAAAGGCGCCCCCGAGGCGATTGCCGACCTGTGCCACTTCGACGATGACCGGGCGCGGGAGCTGGCGGCGTCCATCGCGGGGATGACCGATCAGGGTCTCCGCGTCCTCGGCGTCGCGCGGGCCCGCTTCCAGCGCGCCCATCTGCCGCCGGAGCAGCACGATTTCGACTTCGAGTTCCTCGGGCTCGTGGGGCTCGTCGATCCGGTGCGCCCTGCCGCGGCGGCCGCTGTCCGCGAGTGTTACGACGCTGGGATCCGCGTCGTCATCATCACCGGCGACTATCCGGCAACGGCGGCGTACGTCGCCCGGCAAATCGGGCTCGCTTCACCCGGCCGCATCGTCACGGGGCCCGAGCTCAATGCGCTCGATGATGCCGGCCTGCGAGAGCGGATCACGTCCACGGACATCTTCGCGCGCGTCATCCCGGATCAGAAGCTGCGCCTCGTGAACGCCTTGAAGGCAAGCGGAGAGATCGTCGCCATGACCGGTGACGGGGTCAACGATGCGCCGGCCCTCAAGGCGGCGCATATCGGGCTCGCCATGGGGCAGCGCGGAACGGACGTCGCACGTGAGGCCGCGGCGCTCGTCTTGCTGGACGATGACTTCTCGTCGCTCGTCCATGCCATCCGCCAGGGCCGCCGGATCTTCGACAACCTGATGAAGGCGATGACCTACATCCTGGCCATTCACGTCCCGATCGCCGGCCTGTCGCTGCTCCCCGTGCTCTTCGGCTGGCCCCTGATCCTGCTGCCCGTCCACATCGCGTTTCTCCACCTGATCATCGATCCGGCCTGCTCCGTCGTCTTCGAAGGCGAGCCGGCCGACCCGGATGTCATGAAGAGGCCTCCCCGCAACCCCGCGCAGCCGCTGTTCGGGCGCCGCGTCCTCGGCCTGAGCCTGTTTCAGGGGCTCGTCACGCTCCTCGTGCTCGCGGTCGTCTACGGCATCGTCCTCTATCGCGGCCAGGGGGAGCTCGAAGCGCGCGCGCTGACCTTCACGGCATTGATCGTCGGCAACCTCGGACTCATCCTGACGAACCGGTCGTGGTCGGGCACGACCGCGGCGATGCTGCGCGTGCCCAATCCGGCCCTGTGGTGGGTGCTGGCAGGGGCCACGCTGTTCCTGGTCGTCGTCCTCTACGTGCCGGTCATCCGGGACCTCTTCCGCTTCTCCTTCCTGCATCCAGACGACCTGGGGATCTGTCTGCTCGCGGGCGCCGGCCCGATCGTGGTGTTCGAGGGCTTCAAGTCGAGGAGACGCCGTCTCCGAAGCTCGTCTTGATGGCCCGGGCCGCCGCCACCAGCTCGCCCTCCGGGTCGACGAGCTTCGGCTCGGCCACCGCATCGGCGATGGGCACGCGCACGATGCGGTCGCCCCGGAGCGCCACCATGGCGCCCCATGCCCCGTCCATCACCGCGTCGACCGCGGCCGCGCCGAAGCGGGTGGCCAGGATGCGATCGAAAGGCGTGGGCGCGCCGCCGCGCTGCACGTGCCCGAGCACCACGTAGCGCGTCTCGAAGGGCAGTATCGCGCCCAGGGCCTGCGCGAGCACCGCGCCCACGCCCCCCAGGCGCTCCGGCTCGGGGCTGCCCGCGACGATCTCGCGGACCACCGTCCCGCCGTCGGGGCGGGGGGCGCCCTCGGCGATCACGACGATCGAGAAGCGACGGCCTCGCTCCCTGCGCTCCCGGATGTCGCGGGCGACGGCCTCATAGCTCCAGCGGATCTCCGGGATGAGGATCACGTCCCCGCCGCCGGCGACTCCGGCCTCGAGCGCGATCCAGCCCGCGTGCCGCCCCATCACCTCCACGACCATGATCCGGTGGTGGGATGCCGCCGTCGAGTGGAGCCGGTCCACGGCGTCGGTGGCGATGGCGCGCGCCGAGTCGAAGCCCACGCTCACCTCGGTCCCGCCCACGTCGTTGTCGATGGTCTTGGGCACGCCCACGACGGGCACGCCCCTGGCACCGAGCTGCCGGGCGATGCGCAGGGTCCCGTCGCCGCCGATGGCGACGAGCGCGTCGACCTCGCGGCGGGCGAGGGTGGCGAGCACGGCATCCGAGCGGTCCTGGTACGTCGTGCCGTCGGGCCCGGGCACCGGCACGCGGAAGGGATCGTGGCGGTTCGAGGCGCCGAGGATGGTCCCGCCCTGGGTGAGAATGCCGCTGACGTCGTCGAAGCCCAGGGGCCGGGAGGCGTCGTCGAGAAGGCCGGCGAAGCCGTCGAGGAATCCGCTCACGCGGATCCCGTGTCGGTGCGTGGCGGCCTTGACGAGGGCGCGGAGCGCCGCGTTCATCCCCGGGCAGTCCCCGCCTCCGGTCAGCACACCGATGTGGCGGATCGTCGTCATGCTTTTCCTCCGGTGTTCGGTCTCGGACATTCACCGACAAAGCGCCCGGCGCCGCGAGTTGACGAATGTCCGAGACGGGACCCGAGCGGGCGACCTCGCGTGGTCATGTGCGCTTCCCGCTTCGACCCGCCGCGCGCACCACCCCTTTCCGAGTCTCTTCCAGCAGCAGCATGGTGGGCGGCAGGAGCAGCAGGAAGCTCCACTCGGGGACGGAAAGAGGGGCCAACCCGAAGAGCGTAGATAACATAACACCTGTTCTCAGTCATGGCGCCCTGCGGCCCAGGCGCTTCCCTCCTTGTCACAGCTCTTCCCCTTGTCACAGCGCGGATAACGCCCCTCCCATCTCGGGCCGATCCTGCCAGAGCGCGTCGGAGCCGTCAAATCGGCGCCTCGACGCAGGGGGCGAGAGCTGTCATCCGGGGCGCCAGGCAGCGGCAGGGCAGACGTCCGCGGCTGCCTGGGCCCACGGCACCGCCTGGAAGGTGACGCCGGGGAGTGCCGGCTGTTCGGCTCCTGCCTCAGTCATGGACAACGGAGGCGGCGGGCCGGAACGCGGCGCGCACGGAGCGTTCCACGCGGCGGCCCCGAACGGCGGCCTGGCGGTGCCGCCTCACTGGGTCATCCCTGTCCCACCGGAGCCGGGCGTGGAGCCGCTTCGAGACGGGTAAATCCGCGGAAACGAGCCCGTCTCGCTCGCAACGCCCGATGGCAACCGGAATGCATTTGGAGAGAACCGGCCACACGGCGGGCGCGCGGGGCAAGGGGAGGTTCCGGATCCGACATCGCCGAGGCGATCCTGCCCATGGTCGAGAAGGAGCGTGGTTTCGTCCGGTACTCGAGAACCTAATGGTCGAGAGGCG
>JAUSJX010000162.1 GCA_030647435.1 Candidatus Rokuibacteriota bacterium | reverse complement strand
GGATTACTACGAGCGCCGCTACCAGAGCCGTGTCGTCTCCCAGCTCATGCGCCGGGCCCAGGAACTCGGCTACACCCTCACCAAAACCGCGGACGTCTCACCCCCTGCCGGTTCACCCGCGTGATGATGTTACTTGGAAGTCCGAGCTAAGCTGCGGCCGCAACGCGGCTGGGAACATGGGAACCGCTTCAGCCGGCGGCCTGCGGCCGCGGCTGATCGCCTGATTCGTCAGATTGTAGCGCCTGCACGAGGCTACGGAGTAGAATCCGTACATGAAGCCAGATCCCGCAAAGCTCTTGGAGGAAGCGCTGAGGTTGTCGCCGGAGGCGCGGGCTGCGCTCGCAGCCTCCCTGTTGGAGAGTCTCGAGGACGACGTCGACGAGGGCGCGGAGGCTGCCTGGGCCGCGGAGATTGCCAAGCGAATCCGCGAATTGGACTCGGGAGCGGTTGCGCCAGTACCGTGGCCTGAAGCTCGCCGCATGATCCTCGGCCAGTAGTGCCAGGCGCGAGCGCCTGGGTTCATCCTGAAGCGATCGCGGAAGCACGTGCGGCCCGAGGGTGGTACGAGGCTCGGAATGCCGAGGTGGCCGAGGCGTTCATGGCGGAGCCCGATTCGGCCATCGAGAGAATCGAGGAGGCGCCGCGCCGGTGGCCACCTTACCTCGGCGACACGCGTCGATACCTTCTCCACCGCTTCCCTCTTCTTCGTTGTCTTCCGCGAAGTGGAGAGCCGCGTCCAGGGTCTGGCCGTTGCGCACGCGCGACGCCGGCCCGGATATTGGGTTGGGCGGTAGGTGATGCCTGCTCAATCTAACCCGATGCGTCAGCGGAGCGGCGGCGTCGGCCGCTGAGTGTCAGCGTTGAGGTCCATGGACGAGCAACGGGCAAAAGCGCTCTGAAGCCGCACGGAGGCGAAGCTCCGGTTCGCGGCCGTGCACCTGGAGGAGCTCGCTGCCCTCGAAGCATTGCGCGGTCTAGTTTCAAGGGGCAGGTCCCCGCTGCGTTGGACGAACATAGCGGCTGGTACATCATCTGGGGGCAGGTCACCGAGGTGGTGATGGTCGCCTGGACGATAATGGCGGTGCCGTTCGTGGTGGTTGGTCGCGTGCCCCTCGCGGAGCCGTCGAGCTCACTTTCGGCGGGACACGACCCGTAGGATAGGCCATGGCATCCGCAATCCACACGCACGAATTCAGGACGTGAACCGTGATGAGCTTGAGTGCGCCCGAGTTCGGCACGATTCGGGCACAATCTCGGACGAGATGAACTGGGCCACCCATGATGGCCTCACGCACCGCGAGATCGCCGGCCTGTGCCGGCAGGGGTGCCTCGGCCGCGTCCCGGTCATCCGCCACTTCGCGGGCGTCCTGGCCGTCGAGGCCCGGCGCCGGGGCGCGCCGGCGCCGTGACGCCTCCCGCCGTATCGGTGCTCATGGGCTGCGCAACGGCGCTCCCTGGGTGCGGGAGGCCGTCCTGAGCGTGCTGTCCCAGACGGCGCCCGACCTGGAGCTGATCGTGATCGACGACGCGACCCCGGATCTCCTCGGCGCGGTCCGCGACGCGCGGCTGCGGGTCGAGCGCCTGCGGGTCCGCGAGGGGCTGACGGGATCGCTCGCCCGCGCGCTCGGGCTCGCGCGGGCGCCGCTCCTGGCGCGGCTCGACGCCGACGACCAGGCGCTGCCCGAGCGCCTCGAGCGTCAGCGGGATTTCCTCGACGCCCATCCCCAGGTCGGCCTGCTGGGCACGGGCGCCCGCGAGGTGGATGCCTCGGGACTCCCTGTGGCCGTCGTGCGGCCGCCGGCCGCCGCCGCCGCCATCCGTCGCGCGCTCATCCGCCGCAATCCCTTCGTGCACTTCTCCGTGATGGCGCGTCGGGATGTCGTGGAGCGGGCGGGCGGCTATGACCCGAGCTTCCCGGTGGCGCAGGACTACGATCTCTGGATGCGAGTGAGCGGGCTCACGCGGCTCGCGAACCTGCCCGAGCCGCTGGTGATCCAGCGCCTATGCCGAGCGCTTCCGCGCGGCGGGCGCCGCCTTCGTCGCGTGCGCGACCGACAGGCTCTCGCTCCGCGCGCTCGGCACGGTCCGGCGAATCGTGAGCGGGAAGCGGATCGGGCTCGTCCACTCCCATGGTAAAGGCGCGGGGCTGTACGGGCGTCTCGCGGCGCCCGCGCACTCGTGGGTTCGAAGGGCTATCGACGGCCCCGCTGGGACCACCGTGCCACCCAATCAGGCCGTGATCTACAAGAGAAACTTGAGCAGCCTGTTAGCCTACAAGTGGTTTCGAGGCGACGATCAAAAGCAGCGACTTATCGCGACTCGGCATCGGCGTCGAGGGGTAATGTAAGTCGCCTCACATACCCTCCGTCTCGGCCTCGCCCCGTGAACTTGAGGCCATGACCCGGCTGAGTATGGACCGGGAGTAAAATGGGAGTACACCGAGGCTGAACTGCGCTATCGAGGAGCTACTCCATGTCACTTGTCCGACAGACCGAAGTACCTATAAAGCTTGGCAGACTCGCCGTAACGGAAGGATTCTCCAGTTCGCGCCCGAACGAATCCCCCCTTCGGCACCACGTAATGGCTGAACAGGCGATCTCCACGCGGAGCTGGGGAGGCAGAAGCCCCTGGCTCACATGAGCGGCCGCATCGCCGTCCTCGAGCTGCTGCCCACCTCCACCCCCGGCGGTGGCCCGAAGCAGGTCTATGACTTCGTGCGCGAGCTTCCCAAGAGCGAGTTCGAGGTGGTGGTCGGCGCACCGCGCGACGGGATCTTCTTCGAACGCTTCCAGGCTCTCGGGCTCCGAGTCGTGGAGTTCCCGCCGAGCCGCTTGAGCCTCCGTCACCTACTGCTCGCCATTCGCCTGATCCGTCAATTCGACATCGCGGTTGTCCACACCCACGGCAAAGGGCCGGGCTTCTACGGCCGGCTGGCCGCTTGGTGGGCGGGGGTGTCGGCCGTCCATACCTTCCACGGCATTCACTACGCCAGCTACTCGCGGATAGGCCGGTGGCTCTACCTGGCACTCGAGCGGCGGCTCTCGCGCCTCAGCCGCACGATCATCAACGTGTCCGCCTCCCAAAGCGTCGAGGGGCTCAGCCTCCGGCTCTTCAAAGCCGAGCAGAACGCGGTCGTCGTCAACGGCATTGCTCTTGAGGAGACCGGTCGAGCGACTTCGGGATCTCCCGTCCGCCGCGAGACATTGGGACTTGGCGCGGACGACATTGTACTCGGATGCATCAGCCGCTTCGACCCGATCAAGCGGCTTGACGTTCTCCTGGCGGCGTTCCACCGGCTGGTCGGGCGCCTCCCGCGGGCGACCCTCCTCCTGGTGGGGGCCGGTACGGAAGAGGAGCGGATCCGGCGGTTGGCGTTCGACATGGGCCTGCAGGACCGCGTCATCTTCACCGGCTTCTTGGAGAACCCGGCCCGGGTCTACCCCGTCCTCGATCTGTACGTCAGCGCATCGCAGAAGGAGGGGCTGCCCTTGTCTCTCGTCGAAGCGATGTGCTCCGGCCTCGCTGTCGTCGCCACCGACGTGCCCGGCCATCGTGACGTCGTGACCCACGGCAAGACCGGCCTCCTGGTGCCTCCCAACGACAGCGCCGCGCTGGCGGATGCGATCCTGTCGCTCATCTCCGACCCTGCTCGGCGCAGAGCGATGGGCGAGGCCGGCCGGCGGCGCGCCCTCGAGGAATTCGGAATCGGGCTCATGGTGGAGGCAACGGCGGCGATCTACCGGAGGGCCCGCGCTCCCCGATCGAGTCACCGGGACGGCGATGACGGCTGACGCCAGGCTGGCGATCAACGCGTCCATCGTCGGAGGCAACCCAACCGGACTCGGCATCTATTCCATCAAGCTCATCCGCGCGCTGGACGAGATCCGCAACGACTTCTTCGTTTACACGTCTTCCGGCGGCGCATTCGGATCCCTTCGAGCCAGGACAGGGAGAGTGCCCCGGGCCACACGCCCGGACTATGGAGCTCGGGGACACCTCATCCGCCTCTTGTGGCTTCAGGGCGCGCTCCGGCTGTGGCTGTCGAAGACCCGCGCGCAGGGGCTTCTGAACACCGTACCGGAAGGGGTCCTGCGCTCGCCGGTTCCTCAGGTCACGGTGGTTCACGATCTATTGCCTCTGAGGTTCCCGCCTGAATACCCGCGCCAGCAGTACTACTTTCGCTTCCTCGTTCCGCGGATCCTCCATGATTCGCGCCTCGTGATTGCGGACTCCGAGCACACGCGCAGTGATATTCTCGACCACTATGACGTTCCCGCCGGCAAGGTCAAGGTCATCTATCCGGGATACGACTCGAGCGCGTTCTTCTGCAGCCGGCCCAACTCGTCGCCGCGGACTCGGCAGGATCCGTATATCCTGTACGTCGGCAATCTGCTGCCGCATAAGAACCTCCCGCGCCTTCTCGATGCCTTTGCGCTGCTTCGCCGGCGTCTTCCGTGCAGGCTGATCATCCGCGGGGAAGGCCGCCCGGCCCATGCGCGACTCCTGCGAGAACGGATCGAGAGCCTCGGACTTCGCGATGCCGTCGCATTCGCGGGCTACACGGGCGAGGACAGTCTTCGCCAGCTCTACTCGGATGCCGCGTGCCTCGTGCTCCCTTCGCTCGGTGAAGGGTTCGGCCTCCCCGTGCTCGAAGCGATGGCCTGTGGGACGCCCGTCATCACGGCCAGCGCGTCCTCGCTGCCTGAGGTCGCGGGAGACGCCGCCCTCATGGTCGACCCCTACGATGCTCTCGGTTTGGCGGACGCCATGTACCGTACGCTGACCGATAACGACCTTCGCGAGGATCTCCGGCAGCGGGGCCTGCGGCGGGTCGCGGCCTTCACCTGGAGGCGAACGGCGCTCGAGGTGTCCCGGCTGCTCGACGGGGCTTTCGGCCAGAGCGAAGCGCACTGTCGGGCCTTACCTCTGCACGACCGTGCGTGAGCGCTTCTGCCTGCTGGCGCTCTTGGGCGTGGCCTGTCTGGCGGGGCCTGCCTTCGCTGAGCCGCGGTACGAGTGGCAGTGGACGATCGCGCCGGGCATCCTGCTTTCGAATCAGGCGCCGACGCTCGCCGCGCTTCCCGACGGCACCGTCCTCGCATGCTGGTCGGGGGGGAGTCCGGAGACGGCGAGGGATGTGCAGATCTATTGCAGCCGCTCCGGTCCCGGCTCCCGCAGCTGGGAGCGGCCGCGGCCGGTCGTGCAGCGCGGGGAGCGCGCGCGGGGCTCATGGCTCAAGAATCTGACCTTGGGGAATCCGGTTCTGTTCCTCGATCACCAGCGCTACCTCTGGCTCTTCTACGCCGCCGTGGACGCCCCGCTCGGCTGGAGCGGCTCACACGTGGACTACAAGGTTTCCCATGACCTGGGAAAAACCTGGGGCTCCAGCCGTCGGCTGGTGGCGGGCTGGGGCAACCTGCCGAGGAACAGCGCGCTGGCGTTGGGCTCGGACGGCCGCGTCCTGCTCCCCGTGTATCACGAGCTGTTCGGCACGCACGGCTACGTCCTCGAGCTGAAAATCAACCGCGGCGCAATCGAAGGGGTCGAGTCGCGCCGCATTCCGGGCGGCGATCATCTCCAGCCCGCGCTCGTGTGGGCCGAGCCGCGGCGGGTCGTCGCCTACTTGAGGTCGGCCAGCCCGCGCGTGCCCCACGTGCTCAGGTCCGAATACGACCAGGCGAGCGACAGGTGGAGCCAGCCCGAAGCACTGGCGCTCCCAAACTCGAACTCGGCGGTCGCCGCGGTGAACACGGGCGACGGGGGAATCCTCCTCGCGTACAACGATTCTCCGACGGAGCGTACCCCGCTCAGCCTGGCGTACTCGCGGAACAGCCGGCGCTTCACGAAGATTTGGGACTTCGAGAGCGCGCCGGACCTGCGCTTCTCCTACCCGGCGCTGATCCGGGCGGCGGACGGCACGTACCACCTGGTGTACCGGACTCAGGAGAGCTGGGCCCCCGCGGTCAAGCACGTGATGTTCAATCAGGAGTGGCTGACGCTCAGGCTTCGCGCCGCGGGAATCCCCAAGGGGAACTGATGACACGCCGGGTCACCGTGACGCTCGCAGGGGCCGTGTGGCTGACGCTCCTGCTGACCGCATCGAACGACGCGGCCGACTCCACAGTCCTGAGCCTGCCCCCGGACATCCCGGCGGCCGAGCGCAGCCGGCTCACCGGCGTCGCCGCCGGCGCGTCCATCGCGACGCGCGTCGAGGCGGAACCGTTCCTGGCCCGCCGCGACATCTTTGAGTATCTTCTGAATCACCTCGCCTTCACCACCCATGTGACCCAGGCGCTCCGGATCACGCGCCTGCGCATCTGGCCGACGGCGGAGGGGCTCTTCTTTGACGAAGGGTGGGGGACGACGGGGCGGCTCTGGGTGGTCTACGCGACGGACGGGACGCGCGTCATCTATACGCGTGGCCAGCATAACATGGCGCTGCTGCCGGCGATCCATGGCGAGGTGCTTCTGATCATCGACTATCAGTACGTCCCGGGAGCTCCAGGCCGGGTTCTGGTCAAGAGCGTTGTGGCCAGCTTCGTCAAGCTCGACAGCCGGATCTTGAGTGGCGTGCTCAAGCTCGGGAGCGCTATCGCCCAAAACAAGGCCGATCGAGAAGCCCGGGGCATCGTGAAGCTCTTTGCGAAGGTGAGCCGGGCCGTCGAGGAAGATCCCGCGCGTGTCTACGCGAAGCTTCGTGACCGGCCCGATGTTCCGCGCGCGGAGCTGGAAGAGTTCCGGGCGCTGCTCGCGATCCGCTAAACCCGCTGGCAGCTCAGCTCGCCACCCGCCGCACCACCCGGCGCAGGACGAAGAACCCGAGCCAGAGCGACACGACGAGCACGACCGCGGGACCCGTCAACTGCGAGTCCGCCCACCACCAATAGTCGGGACCCCGTACCACCACGACCTCCTTGATCTGATCCGCCGAGACCCCGTCGGGCGCAAACCCTCCCGCGGCCGTCGGATTGGCGATGGAGACCTCCGAGGCGAGCAACGTCCGGACCAGCTTGGGATCGGCCCACACATACGCCTTAGGCACCTGCAGGGGAACGATCGCCTGCCGGCCATCGACCGACGTGACCCGGACGGTCGTGTGGGGCACGAGCGTCGCGATGTCGAAAGCGACGGCGAGCGCGACGGCGAGGACGGACAGGGCGACCGCGAGACGAAACATCGCCGACTATTATGACATTCGGCGCGCTGTCGAGGTCGTGTCAAGAAGAGTGTGGCGGAACGGTCGGCTGCTCGTCTGGATCCTCGGCGGGATGGTACCATCGGGAATCTTCATAGGGCCTCCCCTCAAACCATGAGAAGACTGCACCTAGAACTTCTCACCCGACGACCGCGCCGCTCGAGGGGGGCTCCGAAGAGAGCAAGACTCCTTCGCCCAGAGCGCTGGCGAAGGCAAAAACCAGCCCGTCAGAGTCTGCGCGCGACACCCTGGCCTGCACATCAAGTGGTCGCCCGTCGGGAGGCTGGAAGTGAAGCTGGGCCGGGGTGCCAATTTCCAGAGGCTCGCCAAATGGGACTTTCGCTCCAAGCTGGCTCACGTTCGCTGTCAACAGGCGGAAGCTTCGTTGGTCCGTTTTAACCGTGACCGGCCACGCAACGACGGTTCGCGGGTATCGCCGTAGGTCTGCCGGCCGCTTCTCCACCGATAGAGGCGGAATCAAGAGCGCCGCCCACCACGCATTCAAACCTAGCTCCCTCTGGATTGTGATCGACCTTTCGTGGAAGGGCGAGGCCGCCGCGGAATCACCCCGTTCGCTTGCCAGCCGCCCGAGGGTGTCGTAGCAGCGCGCGAGAAGCGGGCGCATGTGGAGCTGCTCGGACTCAATGAGTCCTTGCTGGAGGTAGTCGTGAGCCTGGTCAAACGTGGCCGGGCCAAGTCGCAGACAGATTGTCCCGAGGACGACGAGCGCGCGGGCGTGGTTGCCTGCTTCCTTGTGCTGTACGGCCAGTTCCAGCGCGCGGCGGGCAGTCTCGTGGGCCTTCGGGAGCTGACCCGCTACCAAAAGCGCCTCCGCCAGGCGCCCAGCCCAGAGGGCCCGGTATGCCCGGACCTGCAACTGCTCCGTCAGCCCAGCCGCTTCGGTGAGCAGGTCGAGCCCATCTGAAACTTGGCCAAGCAGCACAGAGGCATGCCCCAGCAGCGCGCCCGCGATAGGGCGCCACACAACCAGCTGGTGCTCGAGACAGATGTTGAGACTTTGCCTGAGAATCGGAAAAGCCCGGCCGATGTCTCCCTGAGTGTGCCAGACGAGGCCGGCGAAGGTCGTGGCGATGGCCTGCACGTACGCGTGCCTGGCCATGGCGGCGGCCTGGTGGCCTCGTGCGGCCATCTCGTGGGCCCGCGGAAAGTCCCCGAGCTCTGAGAGCGTGAAGGCCAGCCACCCGCACGAGGAGACATAGGAGAGATTGTCGGGTCCGAAACGCTTGAACTCCTCTCCATGCTCTATGGCCTCGATGTGCTCCTTGAGAATCGCCGTGGCTTCCTGAAACCGCCCAAGAACGTGGTAGCTCGTTCCCAGATACTGCCGGGGCGCGTGCGGCACCGACGGGTTGCTTGCGCCGCCGGACATAGTGAGGCACAACTGCCCGTACTCGGTGGCCGTGTCGGGCTCGCCCTTGAGATAGTGGTAGTTGCTCAAATGCGAGTACACGTGGGCTAGCCTCGGTTGGTCGCCCAGCGCCTTGGCCAGCGGCTCCGCTTCCCGGCAGAGTCGCAACACCTCGTCAAGTCGTCCGAGCTGGAGGTTCGGGGAACACAGGTCGAGGCGGATATCGATGGCCTGGCCGGCCCGTTCCAGGCTCTCTGGCAGCCGCTGGAGCATCTCGTTCGCTCGCTCGAAGCGCCGAATCGCTTCCCGATTCGCGCACAGCGTGGTGGCCTTCCGACCCGATGCCCGGTCGTAGTGGACGGCGCGAGCCCACTCTTCCGAGCGTGTAAAGTGCCGCGCCAGCTTCTCGAGGTGCTCAAACAGCCGGTGCGGGTAAATCTGCTCGATCGTCTCACCGATCAGCTTGTGCAGTGCATTGCGGCGATGCGTGAGCCAGCCCTCGTAGGCCACCTCCTGAAGCAGCGGCTGGCGGAACCGGAAGACATCGGTCGTTCTCTCTGACTCCGTAATCAGCCCGAGGCTCACGAGCTCCTGCATCGTCGCTCCGAGGTCGCTGGGGTCGTCCAGCACCCGCTCCAGCAGTGCCTTCGAGAACTCCTGACCGATCACGGCGGCTGTGCACAGCGCCGCTTTGAGATTGGGGACAAGCCGGTCGATGCGAGCCTTGAGAAGGGCCTCAACGGTCGGTGGTATGCTCTCCGCGCCGGACTCCACTAGTGAGCGCGTCACCTCTTCGATGAAGAGCGGATTGCCGCCCGCGCGATCCACGACGAGGGTGACCAATTCGGGCGACAGCTGTCCTCCGGCCAGATAGGTGGCGAGTGTCTGGGCCTGGGGGGGACTCAAGGGCCGGAGCAAGACGCGCTCGCCGACGGCACGTCCCGCCAGTTCCGTCGCCTCGTCCGGGCGGAAGGTCAGGACGAAGAGGATCGGACCAGGAGGCAAGCGCTGCGAGATCAGCGCGAGATACTCCGCGCTAACCGGGTCGAGCCACTGGCAGTCCTCCCAGACGAGGACCAGCGGGCCCGCTGCCCCGAGCACCTCGATGACCGCGTCCAGTGCCCTGGTGATGGCCGCCCGGCGGTCAACGGCGGACAGGGGGGCCAGTTCCGTGTCCGCGGCTTGGAGCCCGAGCACGTACCGGAGCACCGGCTCGACCTCCTGGCGCCGCTCGCCCAAGGGAGTCAGCAGCGTGCCCAATGCTCGGGCAGCCGCCTCCGGCGAGTCGTTCTCACGAAAGCCGCATGCCGCACGGAGCATTTTCACAATGGGCCGATACGGAGTCGACCGCCCGTACGGCACACAGTGCCCGACGAACCACCGCAGCCCCGGGTGGTCGATCCGGCGCCTGAATTCGAGCAGGAGTCGCGACTTGCCGCCGCCCGCCTCGCCGGTCACGATGGCGGTCTGAAAGTCTCCCCCGCGCACCGCAGTGAACATCTCGAGGAGGACGGCCAGCTCTTCCTCCCGGCCCACAAACGGCGACAATCCGGATGTCGGCGAGATGCCCAACAGCGCTCCCCGCTCGAGCATCTGAATGGGCCGGAAGACCTCGATGGGCGTCGCCCTGCCCTTTACTGCGAAAGCGCCGAGTGAAACGCATTCGACCGAATCAGCCACCAGCCTGTGCGTCGCCGGCCCCATGGCCACCGTGCCCACCTCGGCTAGTTGCTGAAGGCGCGCGGCCAGGTTGACCGTGTCGCCCTGTGCAGTGTAGTCCATCCGTAAGTCATCGCCGATCTTCCCTACCACGACGCGGCCGGAGTTGAGGCCGATGCGGAGCGCCGGGCTGTGACCGAAGCGCGTCCGGAAGTCGTCGGCTCGCGCCGTGATGGTGTCGTGGATGTCGAGCGCTGCCCCCACCGCTCGCACCGCATGATCCTCGAGAGCTACGGGCGCGCCAAACAGCGCCATGATCCCGTCGCCCAGAAACTGATTGACGGTACCCTCATAACGATGGACGGATTCCAGAAGGATCGCGAAGACCTCATCCATGAGGAGGTGCACGTCTTCGGGGTCCAGACGCCCGGCAAGCCCGGTGAAGTCCTCGATGTCTGCGAAGAGCACGGTCACCTGCTTCCGCTCGCCCTCGAGCGCTGTGCGCGTGCTGAGGATCTTGTCGGCTAGGTGCTTTGGGGTATAGGAACGAGGGGAGGCATCCCGCGTCCTCACCTCCCCGGTCGCCAACGAGAGGCCGCACGCATGACAGAACCGATTCTCGGGCGGATTCGCAAGCCCGCAGGCTGGGCAGGGTTCATCAAACCGGGTGCCGCAAGCACCGCAGAATCGCGCGCCGAGGGGGTTGTTCTTCTGGCACCGAGCGCACGTCATGTCCGGACCTCCCGCTGGCTGGGCCTTGGAGGACGGGGGTAATAGGCCGCCCTAGCGTAAGACTTGGCCAGCCCGAGGTCAAGGAGGCAGGCGCACGAATATCTTGACAAACTGGGAGCCGGCTGATACCTGAAGGAGGCTATGCGTTCAGTCCTTTACTCGTCCCTAACTATCTAACCGTTCTTAGGGGGGCCCATGCAGCGCCAGCAGCTGCAAGGAACGAGGGACCTCCGATGTCAATCGACCGGCCTGGCCCTGGCCGTACTGTGTTCCCTCGTCCTTCTCACGTACCTGACCACTTCGGCCTGGGCCCAGCAGGGCGAGGCCTCCGTTTTTGTCGCCCGCGGCAGCCTCGCGTACGACGAGAAGCGCTACGAGGACGCGCTCACGAGCTTCCGCCAAGCTCTCCAGCTCGACCCGAACAATGTCGAGGCGCTGTACTACGCCGGCCTCAGCAACATTGCCCTCAAGCGCTATGACCAGGCGGTGGAGACGCTCGAGCAGGCCCGCAAGCGCGAGCCGCGCGACCAAGCCATCGCCTTCCAGCTCGGCGCCCTCTACTTCGGAATGGAACAGTACGATAAGGCTCAACCGCTCCTCGAGCAGGTTTTTGCGGCCAACCCCCGCCTCGACAGCCTCGGCTACTACGTCGGCTTCATGCGCTATCGAAACAAGGACTACCAGGGAGCTGTGCGCGCCTTCCGGGCTGGGACGTCGTCCGATCCTAATATTCAGCAGGTCACGCGTTTCTACAGTGGGCTCGCGCTGGGGATTCTCGGGCTGCCGGAGCAGGCCACTGCGGAACTCGACGAGGCCCTCCGGCTCCAGCCGGCCTCGCCTTTGACCGGCCCGGCCGAGCGCCTTCGTGGGGCGGTCGTGGCCGCCCGCGAAGGCGAGCGTCGCTTGAGGGCGGAGGTTCGTCTGGGCTTCTTCTACGACGACAACGTCGTCGTGAACCCGCAGCAGGGTCGGGACCCGCTCGTGGGCCTGCTGCGGAATCGCCGGCAGGCCAGCCTGGGCGAGCTGGGTTCCCTCCGCCTCGACTACACCTTTCTTCGCCAAGGCGGCTGGGATGCCACGGCGACCGCCTCGATCTTCTCGACCTACAACAACGACATTACCAAGTTCAACATCGTGGATTACCTGGGCGGGCTCGGCACGAGCTACCGTGGGATAGTCAGCGGGATGCCCTACCAGGCGGCGTTGCAGTACACGTATGACTACCTAACGCTGGGCGGGGACAGGTTCGTCCAGCGCCACACGGTCGTGCCTAGCCTCGTCGTCCTGCCCAACTCCTGGAACCTCGACGCCCTGCAGCTCCGGTACCAGGACAAGGGGTACGGCAAGGAGACGAACACCCCGGGACCCGAGAAGCGTGATGGGGACAATTACATGGTCGGCCTCACTCACGCCTTCCGTTTCTCGAACGACCAGCATCAAATCAAGATCGGCTACCAGTGGGATTTCGATGACCTCGACGGGCCGCGCGGCCGGGGCCGCGACTACAGTTATTACGGCAGCCGGGTGCTCGCGGGCGGACAGTACACGCTCCCGTGGTCCGGTATTCGTCTCACGGACGACTTCGATGTCCACCTTCGCGAATACCTGCACACGAACGCCTTCCTCCCGAGCCAGGCCCCAAACACGATCCGGCGGCGCGACACGGAGTACACGAACGTCTTCGCGGTGGTGACGCCCCTGCCATCCAACCTGACCTTCACCGTCAGTTACCAGACGACCTTCGCCAACTCGAATCTGGACATCTTCCAGTACCGTCGGAATTTCGTCTCAGCCATCCTCGGCTGGACCTACTAGTCCAGCCCCCGTACGGCTCAGCTCCTCGCCGGTCGGGCGCGGAGGTCATAGGCCCTTGATCGTCAGCTTGCTGGTTGGCCCGTCGACCTTGATCAGCGCCTTGCCGGGCGTGATCGTGCCCAAGGCGGGGTTCTTGATCGGCGTGCCCGTGATGATGACGTTCCCGGCCGCCGCCCCTCCCGTCAGCGCGACGGGGATTCCGTTGATGTTGACGAAGGGGAGCGCGTTGGAGACGTTGACCGTGTTGCCCGGCAAACCGCTGAAGGCGATCAGCGCCCCGGTGATGTTGACGAAACCGCCGCCACTTACCGTGATCAGCGGCCCGTTGAAGACGGTGAGTGTCGCTCCGTTGAGGAGGTTCACGAGATTCCCACCTACCGTGAGCTTGCTCGCGTTGACGTTCACCAAGGAGCCGCTGTTCACTTTGAGCGTGCTGCCGTCCAAGCGGATCAGATCGCTGCCCGAGAGTGAGACGTTCGCCCTGCTGTTCAGGTTGATGGCGTCCACGCTCGATGTCATCACGCTCCCCGCCTTCAGGTTCAGCAGCGGCGCCGTCGCCTCGAGGAGCGCCGTGTCGATGTTCATGACGCGCTGACCCGCCACGGTGGCCCCGGAGGTCTCCAGCAGCGACGTCAGAACTGGCCGGGTCGCGTCCGGCTGGAGCGGTCCCTGGATCGGCCGGTCGGTCCCCAGAGTCAACTCGCTCCTCGCATCCACCGCCGTGGCGGTGCTCAGCAGGTTGAACATAGACGAGCCGGAATTGCCGGCGACGGTTGCACTCCCGCCCGAGAAGGAGACCAAGGGGTCGGTCGAACCCGTCACCGTAAGCTGACCACCGTTCGAGATATTGGCCAGACCGTCGGGTGCGGTTAGGGTGCTGGCCACGCTCAGGAGGGGTCCGGCCAGATTCAGCCTGGTCCCATTGTGTAGGCCGGCCACGGCGCCGTTGGGACCCGCCGTCAGGCTACCTCCAATGACCTGGATGAACGGCACAGAGCCGGTCCCAGTGATGGTGGCGTTGTTCGACCCAATAATCACGTCGCGCTGGAGAATGACGTTGCTCCCGTTCGACACCAGGAGAAGCGGGCCATTGAAGCTGGCGGACGACGTCGCGGTCCCCGTGGATCCGCCCAGGCCACTGACGTTAAGGAAGTCGCCTCCGGCCCCCGCTCCCGTCGTGAGCGACGTATTGTCGAGCAGGACGAACGGAGACGCCGTGCTGCTCACCAGGCTCGCACCGTTGAAGACGCCGATGCCGGCAGCCGAGGTCGTGAGGGTGGAATTGACCGCCTGCAGGAACGGGCCCTTGAGGGAAACGGTCGTGGGGGCATTCGAGCCGCCGGTCGCGCTATTCTCGACTAACAAAAAGCCAAAGGTCGGAGACTTGGTGAAGGGATCAGTCCCTCCCAGGTTGATGCTGGTGCTCGAGAGCTGGACGAGCGGTTCAGTGCTGGTGCTGACGAGACTGGACCGCGTCACGCCCAACAGGCTGAATAGGGCGCTGATCGTGCTCCCGCTGGCACTCAGGAAGGGGCCGCCGAGACTCACACTCGAGGGAGCAACGAGCGGGTTAGTTTCGCCAGGAAATCCGCCCGTGTCGGTAAGGGTGAAGAAGCCACCCCCCGACTGCAGGTCGGGCCCCGAACTGAACGTCGAGTTGGCGAGCTGGATCAGGGCGGCTGTGCTCGTGCTCGAGAGCTGCGCCCCCTGACCGATGAAGAACCCAGTGCAGCAGGCTGAACCTCCCGGGAAGCCCAGACTCGTGGTGTTGAAGCTGCTCCCGTTCACCGCCGAGAACAGCGGACCCGACAGCGTGAGCTTGCTGGGTGCGCTCGCCGAGGGGGAGCGGCGAAGAACCAGGATGCCGGCGGCGGTGTCCACGCTCGTGCTGTCGAACGACAGGAGTGGTGAGGCGCCCGTGCTCTGGAACTGGGCGCCGTCGGCGACGAAGATGAAGCTGTTGGTGTTGCTCGTGGGATCGCCGTTCCTCAGTGTGCCGTTCAGCACGTTGAGGAGCGGGCCGCTGAGGCTCAGCGCGGGCGCGGGGCGCCCCGAGGCCGCGGTCAGGACAGCAAAGTCCCCGTCCGCTCTAAGCACGACGCTCCCTGGGGACGAGCCGATCAAGTCGACCAGCGGCGACGATGTGCCCGTCTGAGTGAGCGATAC
The DNA here is from genome assembly GCA_030647435.1 of Candidatus Rokuibacteriota bacterium. NCBI lineage: Bacteria > Candidatus Rokuibacteriota > Candidatus Rokuibacteriota bacterium. Next base: position 3,077 of record JAUSJX010000162.1, on the reverse strand, counting down.
CCCGTTGTTGAGCCGGAGAAATGTCCCCCTGTTCTGCGTCGTGAACGTGGTATCGGTGCCACGGATGAGTGTCCCGCTGATCGACACGACAGGCGGGTCGCCGCTCCCGACCGTCGGCGGGCTGCCGAACGAAGTGTTGTTGTCCAGGTTGAAGAAGCTGGATTGCGTGGTGGCCGAGCCTCTCGTGAAGGAGGCGAACGGCCCGGCTCCCGTGCTGGTGATGACGGCACCGTCGGCGATGTTGAAGGGCGGGGCGTCCGGGCTGATGAACGTGGCGTCGGCGGCGGCGACGTATGGCCCGGCCAGGGAGAGTGACGTGCGCGACTGGCCTACCTGCGAAAACATCCGGAGCAGTGAGGCTCCGGTGACCGATTGGAAGGGTCCCCCGGTGTAGCTGCCTCCTTGGAAGCTTATTAGCGGGCTGGTCGTGCTGCTGGAAAGCGACGCGCCCTCGGCGATGCGCACCAGATTACCTCGCGCGTTGATCGTGGTGCCCGTCACCGAGAGCAACGGGTCCGATAGCTCGACATGGCTGGGCACCGAGACTCCGGACGATAAGCCGTTGACATGGATCATGGTCGCGCCGGAGGTCACCGCCCCTCCATCGAACGAGATCAGCGGCTTCGCTGTCCCCGTAACGGCGAGGTTGCCGCCGAAGACGCCGAACAGCTCCGCCGTACTGCCGAGGGTGGAGTTCACGGCGCTGAAGAGCGGGCCGCTCAGCGTCAGGCTCGCCGGCGTGCTGCTGTTAGACATCGACAGGTTCAGGAGCCGCGCCGCACTCGTGGCGAGAGTGAACGGGTCGGTGCCCCCAAGCGTCACCGTGCTCCCGCTGATCTGGATCAGAGCGTCCGGACTGGTGCTGATCAAGCTGGAGTTGCCCACACGCAGGAGATGAAACAGGGCGGTGACCGTGCTGCTGTTGTCGATGCTCAACAGGGGGCCGGCCAAGCCCATGGTGGCCGCGGCGACGAGCTCGGCAGGCGGCGCGTTCGTGAACGTATCCGAGAGGCTGATGATGCTGCCTCCGGACTGCGCGTCCGGCCCCGCATTCACCGTCGAACCACTGATCTGGACCAGGGGAGACGTGGTCGTGGCGACGAGCCGGCCACCCTGGGTCACGCTGACCACGCTGCAGCAGCCGGCGCCGAGGCCGAGGCTCGACGTATTGAAGCTGCTCCCGTTGACTGCGGAGAAGAGCGGACCCGACAGTGTGAGCGTGCTCGGCGCGCTCGTCGAGGGCGACCGACGGACGCTCAGGATGGTCGCGCCATCGAAACTCGAAGCATCGAAAGCCAGCAGTGGCGAGGTGCCAGTGCTCGCGACCGTGGCTCCGTCGAGGATATTCACGAGGCTGTAGGTGTTGATCGCCGGGTCACCTACCTTGAACGTCGTGCTCTGCGCGGACAACAGGGCACCCTTGAGACTCAGGTTCGAGCCGTTGTCTATCTGGATCATCTGGAGCGCGCTGGCCACCGTGCTCAGGTCGAAGAACAGGAAGGGTGACGTCGTGGTGCTCGTCAGGCTGCCGCCGTTGAAGTGGACCAGCCGGCCGCTCGTGTTGATCGTGCTGTTCGTCGCGCTCAGCAGCGGGCCCGTCATGGTGTCCGCCAGCCCGGACTTACTCCCCATGAAGAAGATTAGGTCGCTCGTCGTGCCCGTCTGATTGACCGTGGTCTGGCCGAGCTGGACCATCGCCTGGGTGGCCGTGGCGTTCAGCCCCCCGAAGTCCAGCAGCGTGCCCTTGAGGTTGAGGGTGCTGGGCGCCGCGGTGGTCCCGCTCGCGATGACTGCGACGCCGGGGTCGGTCGGCACGGGGCCGACATCCACCCCGAGGTCGATGGCGGTCTCGTTCACGCCGCTGAGCGTGAGGGTGCTGCTGGAGAGCCGGAGGGCGGGCTGGTTCAGCGCCAGGGCGATCGCCCCTGTGTCGGTGTTGTTGTCGGGCGTAGCGACCAGTGTTCGCAGCGTCGCGGTTGTGTTGCTCAGGTCAAAGAAGGTCCCGCCGATCGCGATCGTGTTACCAGAACCGTCCGTGGACAGGAGGGAGTCAGCCGTGAGTGAGCCGCCCGTCACCTTCACGCCGCCGCTCTGCAGGATGCTGCCGCCCTCGAGCCGGACCAGGGCGCCGTTCACATTCACCGTGGCGTTCGAGAGGTCCACGAACGGGATCGTTTGATCGGCGAGCACGGTCGACTCCCCGCTGGCCCTGAGGAGCGCCCCACCCACCGTGGCCGTGCCGCCACTGGCCAGGAACCCCTTCACTCCAGCGCCCAGGGAGAGCGTGCTGCCAGACAGGCTCAACACCGGCGAGGCCGAGGGACTCATCAAGTTGGCCCCAGGACCCAGCTCCAAGACCGCGGATCCGGCAGCCCCGTTGACGGCGAGCACGCTGCCGCTGCTCAGACCGGCCAGAGAGCCCCCCAGATTGGCGTTGGAGCCGGTCCCATCCAGGGCAAAGAATCGGCTCGCCGTGTCGGCGTCCGGGACGCCGACGAAGATCTTGCTGTTCGCGAACTGCAGGAGGGTCGACGACGAGGAGCCGGTCAGGCTGCCGCCACCCGAGATCGAGAGGAAATCACCGGCCACGGCGTAGAGCCCTTGAACGTCGGTCAGGAGCGGTCCGGCAACCGTCAGACTTCCGCCCACGATCCGGAGGAAATCGACGGTGGTGAAGATGGTGGGATCAACGTTGATGAAAGCCTTCGCGCTTGTGCTCGAAATGGCGCCGCGGATGTCTACTACGCTCGAGTTGGCCGACAGCGCGCTGGGCGTCGCTGCCGGGCCGCTCACTGTAAGCAGTTGGCCGGCCAGGCTCACGTTCGCCCCGGACTCGACCTTTATGAGATTGTCTGGACCACTAACCGTCGAATTAGTGACCGTGACAGCCGGCGAGGTGTCCGTACTATTCGTAATCCCGGTGAAGGTCTTGAGAGTGTCGTTCGGACCTAGTACTAGATTCTGGCCCGAAATCACCCCCGGCGGCGGCGGCGGCGGCGGCGGCGGCGGCGGTGGTGGCGGTGGCGGCGGTGGCGGCGGCGGGCCGGCTGCCACCGGCGTGCCGCCCGAACTGCCGC
>JAUSJX010000161.1 GCA_030647435.1 Candidatus Rokuibacteriota bacterium | reverse complement strand
CCCTGCCCTCGTCGGCTGCCGCGACGCGCTCGACGTGGGCGCGGGCTTCGGGGCCCTGGCCCTGCCGCTCGCGCAGCGGCTCGAGGCCGTGACGGCCCTCGAGCCCTCCGCGGCGATGGCGGGCGCGCTCCGCGCGGGGGCGGCATCGGCGGGTCTCGCCAATGTCACCGTGATCCAGGCCGCGTGGGGCGAAGCGCCGGTGCGCCCCCACGACCTCGTCATCTGCGCCCATGTCGGCGGGCTCCTCGACGGCAGCTCGCCTTTTCTCCGCGAGGCCGTCGCAGTGGCGCGGCGCCTCGTTGCCTTCGTCCGCGACCTGCCCGCCGGACCTGACGACGACAAGTTCTTCTACCGCGAGCTCTACCCGGCGCTCCTCGGCCGCCCCTACGAGCACCGCTGCCGCGCCGACGACACCGTGGCGGGGCTCGAGCGCCTGGGCATCCACCCCACCGTCACGCCGATCGCGTACTCGTCCGACCAGCCGTTCGACAGCCTCGAGGAAGCCTGCGACTTCTGGATGACCTACATGGGCCTTGAGGGCCCGGAGCCGCGTGACTACCTCCGCCGCTACCTTGCCGGGCGCCTCGTGCGCCGCGGCGGGGAGTGGATCGCCCCCTTCCGCAAGCGCGCCGCCGTCATCGCCTGGCAACCGCGCTAGCGGGGCCCGAAGCGCGCGCCTCCTCGAACTCTCGGTTCCGCGCCGCCTCGCGAAGTCTCAAAGGTACCGGCGGCGGACAGCCCGAGATCAACCGTGCTGCTCGCGCGTGGGCCGCTTCGCTCGCACCCCTTCCTCGAACCAGGCGAACGCCTTCCGGTGGAGGTCCTTGAGGGTCGAGATCGTCACGCCGAGGTTCTTCCGCGTCTCCGACAGATGCACGAGGCCGAGGAAGAGCGACCAGAGGAGGACCACGACCCCGCGCGGCTCGTGAGTGCGGATCGGTCGTCCCGCTTCCCGCCCGGCAGGGGCTGGCGGCGCTGGTGGGGACGGGCCGCGAGGTCGCGACCCGGGCGCTCGCGGATCTCGAGCCCGCGGGATCATCCGCCTCGGGCCGGCACGACGCGCCACGATCCTCGATCGCGAAGCGCTCCATTGCCTCAGCGGGAGCCTCTCGCCGACTTCGCGTGCGGGTTTGTCCTGAAGAAGCTTCCGATCTTCTTCTCGGCGTAGGCCCCCAGCTTATCCTCGGCGATGACGTATACGCTCTGTGCGCCCACGTCCTGTCGACAGGATGCGCCGAGGCCCGGGCGGGAGGCTGTAACTTCAATCACCCCGCCATACGCACCAGGTAAATGAGCGAATCACCTCATGGACGCCTGGCGCGTTCGCGGCCGATCATCGGGGTCAACGGGTTCATCGCTGAGCCGGCGCGGCGTCGTGGTCTCACATCGAGGCGCCGTCCGCGGCTACTCGCTGGCGCGACCGGCGGACACCAGCACGGTGCGCGAGATCCTGGAGGCGATCGAGGGCCAGGCCTTGTTTCAAGAGAAGTGCGTGGCCTGCCACACGATCGGGCAGGGCGACAGGGTCGGTCCCGATCTCGCGGGTGTGACCGCGCGCCGCAGCCATGCCTGGCTCGAAGCGTGGATCTCGTAGACGGGTTGGCATCAAGGGTATGAGTCTGGCGAGGGTTTGTCTGAAAGAGCAGTTTGTCGCCGAGCTGCTCGGGAGGACGGGATGATCCGGAAGGTGGCGAAGTGTGCGGCGGCCATAGTCATGCTGACGGCGCTGCTCGCGGCGCCCGCCGCCGGCGAGACCGTCACGCTGTTCGTCACCTCAGAGAAGACCGACACGGTCAACGTCTTCCACGGCAAGGTCCCCGATCTGACCTTCGTGAAAGGCATTCCGGTGGGGCGGGAGCCGCACAACCTCGGCATCTCCCCCGACGGCCGCTGGGTCGCCACGAGCGATCGGCGCTCGGGCGAGGTGTCGGTCATCGACACGCAGACGCTCGTGGAGGCGGCGCGGCTCAAGCTGGGGCGGCAGACGCACGACGTCGCCTTCACGCCCGACAGCCGCACGCTCTTCGTCGGCCACGAGACCGAGACGTTCACCAGCGTGCTCGAGGTCGGCACCTGGAAGATCCAGCGGCGGCTCGAGGTCGGCCGCGCCCAGCACGACCTCTCGATCAGCGCCGACGGCCGTGAGCTCTGGTTCACCGTCACGAACCGGCCGTACAAGCCCGGCGATCCCCGGGTGGGGGTCGTGGCCCTGGGCACCGGCAAGGTCACGCTGATCGACACGGGGGCAAACGCCCACGACGTCACGCTCGGCCCCGACGGGAAGGTGGCGTGGGTCACCAACTCGGGGTTCACCCATATCCCCGACGCGCGCGTTGACTACATCGACGCGGCCACACGGCGCGTGCTCGGATCGATCACGGTCGGAAAGTATCCGTTTCATTCGCCCAAGCGCGGCCGGGACGGGAACGCGGTGTCCCCCACGGCCGGTGAGATGTGGTTCAGCGACCACGGCCTGAGGAGCGTCGTCGCGGTGTCCCTCGCCGATCTGCGGGTCGTCGCCACGGTGCCGGTGGGCGTCGAGCCGTACCACGTCGCAGCGACGGCGAACGGGACGCTCTTCGTCGCCAACCACACCTCCAACACCGTCACGATCATCGATGGCCCGCGCCGGGTCGTGCTCGGAACGCTCAAGGTGCCGCCGCGCCCCCACGGGCTGGCGGTGCTGGTCCATTCGCCGTAAGATGGCGACCATGCTGCGGGTCGGCGCGGCCCAGGTCGCCCCCAAGTTCTTCGACCGGGCCGGCACGCTCAAGAAGACGATCGGGGTGATCGAGGAGGCGGGGCGGCTGGGTCTCGATCTCCTGGTCTTCCCCGAGACCTACTTCGCCGCCTACCCCTACTGGCGCGGGGCCGTGTCGGTCCGCCGCTCGACCGAGCTCATCGTCGAGATGCAGCGGAGCGCGATCCGCGTCCCGGGAGAGGAGACAGGAGAGCTGGCGGCCGCCGCCCGGCGGGCGCGGGTCAACTGCGTCATCGGCTGCAACGAGCTGGACGACCGGCCGGGGAGCCTGACGCTCTACAACACGCTGGTCTTCGTGGGCAGGGACGGGCGCCTCCTGGGGCGACACCGCAAGCTCATGCCGACCCATTCGGAGCGCGTGTACTGGGGGATGGGGGACGCCAGCGACATCCGCGTCTTCGACATGGACATCGGCCGGGTGGGCGGGCTCATCTGCTACGAGCACCACATGACCCTCCTCCGCGCCGCGATGGCGATCAAGGGCGAGGAGATCCACTGCGCCGTCTGGCCCGGCTGGTGGGCGGTGGAGCGCCACCTGGGCGCCAAGCGGCCGGAGCCCGGCGCGCGGAGCTGCGACATCGAGCCCGCCATCCGCGAGTACGCCATCGAGAACCAGACCTTTGTGGTGAGCTCGAGCTGGTACCTGCCTCCGGGCGAGATCCCGCCGGCGCTGGTGGACGAGATGCAGTACAACCTGGCCGTCGGGGGGAGCTGCATCGTGAATCCCGCCGGGCTCTTCGTGCGCGAGCCGGTCTTCCAAGAGGAGACGATTGTCTGGGCCGACATCGATCTCGAGGAGCGGCGGCTGGCCAAGGCCTACTTCGACTGCCTGGGGCACTACGCCCGGTTCGACCTCCTGAGCCTGAACATCCGGGAAGAGGCCTGGACGCCGACGGGGCCCAAGCCCATCGAGGGAGGGGGCCATGCCGCTCATTGACGTGCACAATCACATCCTCTCCCGGGAGTACGCCGACCTGCTCGCCCGGTTCGGCGGCCACCGGTATTCTCTCGCGCGGGACGCCGAGGGGCGGACCGTCGTCATGCGCGCGGGCGCGCGCTGGCCCGGTCGCTTCCGGGGGCTCGGCAGCGTGCCCCTCCAGGACATCGGGGATATGGCGGGCTGCGCCCGGCGGATCGACACGCTCCCCATCGGCGAGGCGGAGAAGGAGCTGATCCGCTCCCGCAATACCCGCCGCCTGTTCAAGCTCTGATGGGCCTGATCTCCGACGAGCGGCTCCGGGAGCTGTCGGCCGGCGGCTGGCTGCTCCGCTTCCTCGAGCAGTATCCCCGTGTGCGGGAGCTGCGCGCCGGGGTCGAGGACGAGTGTCTCGCAGGCGCGATCGATGTCCACGTCCACGCCGATCCGTGCAGCCTCATCCCGCGGAATCAGGACTTCACCCAGGTGGCGATCGACGCGGCCCGGGCGGGGATGCGGGCGGTGGTTCGGAAGGATCACCACTACTCCACCGTTGGGGAGGCCCACGCGATCCAGCGCCACATCGACCACCTGGTGGAGACCGGCGCACTGCCCCGCCGCGTCGAGGTGTACGGGGGCATCCCCCTCACGTTCGCGCTGGATCCGAGGCAGGTCGAGCAGGCGCTCCGCTTTCCCGCCTTCAAGATGATCTGGCTCAACCCGGTGAACGGCGAGCGGCTCGTCGAGGGCGGCAAGGTCCGCCCCGAGGTAGAGCGGATCATCGAGCTGGCCCGCGACCACGGCATCGGCCTCAACCTGGGCGCCCCGAGCCACAGCAAGAAGTATGGCGGGATGGACGACTTCGCCGGGCTGGCCCCCCTCGTGGAGCGGATCGGGGCCCTGGGGGCGGCTGCCGTCCTCGATCATCCGCTGAGCTCCTTCACGGTGGCGCAGATCGCCGAGCTGGTCGAGTGCGGGGTCTACGCCGGGCTCTTCTGCTACCCCTCGCTGCCGAGCGTGATCAAGGCGCCGGTCGTCGATCCTGCCCGAACCCTGGAGCTCGTGGAGCGGATCGGCCCGCAGCGCTGCATCATTGCCAGCGACGTCGGAATGCTCCTGGAACCCACCGCCCTGGAGGCCCTGCGGCTCATGATCCGCCTCCTCATGGTGCTGGGGCTGGGTCCCCGCGAGATCGATCCGATGCTCAAGGCCAACCCCGCACGGCTGATCGGCCTGGACGGGGAGTCCTCCCGTGGCGGGTAGCGGAAGCCTCTTCGTCGCCGCCGCCGTCCAGGCGGCCCCGGTGTACCTAAACCGGGCCGCCACGGTGGACAAGGCCTGCGACTTGATCCGCGAGGCCGGGCGCGGCGGGGCGCGGCTGGTCGCGTTTCCGGAGGTCTTCGTCCCCGGCTTTCCCCACTGGCTCTACCTGGACCGGCCGCAGGCCAACGAGCGCCATTTCGTCGAGCTCGTGCGGGAGGCCGTCGAGGTTCCCGGCCCCGCGACCGACGCGCTCGGCCGGGCCGCCAGGGCCGCCTCGGCCTACGTCGTCATCGGGGTCAACGAGCGGAGCCGTCGGAGCGCGGGCGAGCTGTTCAACACCAATCTGATCTTCGCCCCGGACGGCGCGCTCCTGGGCTGGCACCGGAAGCTCATGCCCACCTACGCGGAGAAGTTGATCTGGAGTTTCGGCGACGGTTCGACGCTCCGGGTGCACGACACGGCGATCGGTCGCCTCGGCACCCTCTGCTGCGGAGAGAACACGAACCCGCTGGCGCGCTTCGCCCTCATCGCCCAGGGAGAGCAGGTCCACGTGGCCAACTACCCGGCGCGCCCGGCGGGAGACGCCGTGGACCTCAGGTACAACATCCAGATCCGCTCGGCCGCCCACGCCTTCGAGGGGGCATGCTTCGTCGTGGTGGCCGGGAGCCTGATCAGCCCGGAGATGCGTGAATTCCTCGGCGACACTCCGGAGAAGCGCCGGCTCCTCGGCGACGGGAGCCAGACCTTCACCGGGATCCTGGGGCCCAACGGCAAGGTCCTGGCAGGGCCCGCGGCGGACGACGCGGAAGAGATCGTGTACGGGACGATCGACCTCGAGGCGATCATCGGCCAGAAGATCCACCACGACGTGGCCGGCAACTACAACCGCTTCGATGTGCTCTCGCTCACGCTGAACCGTTCCCCCCTGACCGCGATCCGCGAGGTGACGGCGGCGCCCATCGGAATGGAGATCACGGGGCCCGAGACGTGGCGGCTCCTCGGCGAGCTCAGGCGGCGCGCCGGCTCCGCCTCGCCGGAGGAGCTCCGCGCGCTGGTGGAGTCGCTCCTCGCCTCGCTGCCCGCCGGCCCTCCCGACGCTTGACTGAACTCGTGGCGCCGGTCCAGATCTCCCTGACTCCGGGCAGGACCCCGCGGTCGGGCGCACCCTCGTCGCCCACCTCGCCCGCGCCAGCGCCCCCGCGCCGCCCGGCCCCGCCCCACTCGCGCCCGCCGCCCTCACGTAGCTCGCAGCTCAGTCCTTCTCTCGATGCTGCCCCTGCCACCCGGCGGTGCCCCCCCCGGTCCCGCAGCCGCACCCCTCGGCCCGCTTCGTGACCGCGAGCCCGTGGCAGCGCAGGATGGCCCGGGTCAGAGGGCGATCGCGGTGCTGACGCTCGCCTTCGCCCCGGTGAAGCGAGCACTCCCGGGTGTCAGGCTGGCGCCCGCAGGGGAGGCCGCATGTCGCCCACCCGCATCGCGCGGCGAGGGAGCCGAGGGAGCAGCGTTTGTCCGTCTTATGCGCCCGAGCAGGCGTAGGCGAGCGGGTAGGCGCCGAAGAGATTGCCCACCGCGGCGTAGGCCTCACGGTAGCGGACGCGGAGCGGCCCCAAGAGGCCGGCGATACCTAAGCGATTGGCGTTGTGGAGGGCGAGGAGGAGACCGATGGTGAGGAGGATGAGCCCGGTGCCGTCCAGCTCGTCGCTCACGACGCTCGGCCTCCCGGACGAGCGGGGGCGGGCGCGAGCGTCGCGCCCCGTGACGTAGCCGCGCGCGGCTCGTGATCATACATAAAGGTGTTCATGGGTCGGCTGTTCCTCCGGTGACAGCGCTCGCGAGTATACGGCGGCTTGGGTCGGACCTTGCACGTTGCCGCCCTCCCGAGCATAATGCGCTGGTCAGATTGCCGGACGGCGTTCGCGTATTCGAACGGACGACTCACGAGCCAAGGAGAATCGCGTGGGCCGCGTACAGGATCAGGTGGCGGTGGTGACGGGAGCCGCCGCGGGGCTCGGGCGCGCGATCGCGCTGCGCCTCGCCGAGGAGGGCGCCCGCATGGCGCTCTGCGATATCGACGGAGCTGGTCTCGACCGGACGGTGGCCGACATCACCGCCACGGGCGGCCAGGCGTTCGGGCTGGTCGGCGACGTCACCGACGAGGAGCCCGCCACCCGCCTCATCGCCGACGCGATGGCGCGCTACGGCCGCCTGGACGTCCTCGTCAAGAACGTGGGCGGCAGCCGGCCCGCGAAGATCTGGGACATGAAGGTCGAGGAGTGGGACTTCGTCCTCCGCCTCAACCTGCGCAGCGCCTTCCTCTGCACGCGGGCCGCGCTGCTCGACGTGCGGCGCGCGCTCGAGAAGCCGGCGTGAGCGCGGAGATCACGGCCGCGGCGGCCGATGGCGTGCTGCGGGTCACCATCGACCGCGCCGAGAAGCGCAACGCGCTGAGCCGCGCGCTCCTCGCCGAGCTGCGCTGCGTCTTCGAGCGCGCGGCCGACGACGAGAGCCTGCGGCTCGCGGTCCTGACCGCGGCCGGCGACCGCAGCTTCGCGGCCGGCGGCGACCTCCGCGACCTGGCGTCGGTGCGGACGGAGGAGGCGGCCGTCGCGATGGCCACGGAGGCGCGGGCCGCGCTCGACGCCGTGCGGGGGTTCCCGGTGCCGGTCGTGGCGGCGCTCAACGGCGTCGCGCTCGGCGGCGGCGCCGAGCTGGCGATCGCCTGCGACCTGCGCATCGCGGCCGCGCACGCCGGCATCGGGTTCGTCCAGGGCCGGCTCAACATCGCCACCGCGTGGGGCGGGGGCATCGACCTGATGCGCCTGCTCGGCCCGTCGCGCGCCCTGGCGGTCCTCGCCCGGGGCGAGGTGATCCCGGCCGCGCAGGCGCAGGCCCTGGGCCTCGTCGAGGCCGTCGCGGAGGCCGGCGAGCCGTTCGACGTCTTCGTCGGCCGCTTCGTCGCGCCGCTCGCGCAACAGGCGCCGCAGGTCATGCGCGCCTTCAAGGCCCAGGCGATCGCCGAGCGGCGGGGGCAGCCGCGCGCCGAGCGCGAGCGGACCGAGGCGCGGCTCTTCGGCCTCACGTGGGTACACGACGATCACTGGACGGCTGTCGAGCGGCTGTTCGTGAAGGACCGGGCGACGGGAGGAGCGCAATGAAGATCATCGAAGGGACCGCGGTGGAGGGCCCGGCGCCGGCGCTGACGCCGTCGGGCATCGAGGTGCCGGTGGTGGCGACGCGCGACATGCTGCGGCGGGACGACCTCGAGGCGCCCGGCGAGTATCCGTTCACGCGCGGCATCTTCCCCGACGGCTATCGCGGGCGGCTGTGGACGATGCGGCAGTACTCGGGCTTCGGCTCCGCCGAGGAGTCGAACCGGCGCTACCGGTTCCTGCTCGAGCAGGGCCAGACCGGGCTCTCCGTCGCCCTCGACCTGCCGACCCAGTGCGGGTTCGACCCCGTCGATGCCATGGCGCGCCCGGAGGTCGGCAAGGTCGGCGTCTCGCTCTCGAACCTGGCCGAGATGGAGCGGCTCTTCGAGGGCATCGACCTCGGCGCCATCTCGACCTCCTTCACCATCAACGGCACCGCCGCGATCATCTACGCGATGTACGTCGCGTGCGCCGAGCGGCGCGGCGTGCCGCGGGCGCGGCTCACCGGGACCATCCAGAACGACATCCTGAAGGAGTACGTGGCGCGCGGCACGTGGATCTTCCCGGTCCGGCCGTCGATGCGGCTCGTCGCCGACACCGTGCTCTTCGCCCAGGACGCCACCCCGCGCTTCAACGCCATCTCCATCGCCGGCGCCCACGTCCGCGACGCCGGCGCCACGGCGGTGGAGGAGATCGCCTACACGCTGGCCAACGCGATCGCCTACGTGGACGAGCTGATCCGGCGCGGTGGCGAGATCGAGAAGTTCGCCCCGCGGCTCTCCTTCTTCTTCTACGTCCACATGGATTTCTTCGAGGAGGTCGCGAAGTTCCGCGCCGCGCGCCGGCTGTGGGCGCGGCTCATGCGCGACCGTTACGGCGTCACCGATCCGCGCGGGCAGCTCTTCCGCTTCGGCGTCGTCTGCGGCGGCTCGTCGCTGACCGCCGCCCAGCCCTACAACAACGTGGTGCGAGTGGCCATCGAGGCGATGGCGGCGGTCGCCGGCGGCGCGCAGTCGATCTTCACGTGCGCCTTCGACGAGGCGTTCCAGATCCCGACGGAGTTCTCCGCCGAGTTGGCGCTCCGCACGCAACAGATCATCGCCTACGAGAGCGGGATCGCGCGGACGGTGGACCCGCTGGGGGGCAGCTACCACGTCGAGCACCTCACCGATCGCATGGAGGAGGCGATCGTCGCCATCATGGACGAGATCGAGCGGTACGGCGGCGCCGTGCGCGCCGTCGAGGATGGCTGGCTGCAGTCCCGGCTCGCCCACCGCGCGCTCGAGCGCAAGCGCCGGATCGACACCGGGGAGACGGTCGTCGTCGGCCAGAACCGGTTCCGGCGGGATGATCAGGCCGAGGACGTCGGCGAGACGTTCCGGCTCGATCCCGACGCCAGCCGGCGCATCGTGGAGCAATACGAGGCGGTGCGCGCCCGCCGCGACGGCGGCGCCGTCGTCACCGCGCTCGACCGGCTGGAGGCGGCCGCCGGCCGCGACGACGAGAACCTGCTGCCCTACCTGATCGATTGCTGCCACGCGTACGCGACGGTCGGCGAGATGGTCGCGCGGTTGCGCGCCCGCTGGGGCGACTTCCGCGAGCCGGTGGGGCTGTGAGCGCTGCCGGCACGCAGCGCCCGCTCGCCGGCAAGCGCATCCTCGTCGCGAAGCCGGGGCTCGACGGCCACGACATCGGCGCCAAGATCGTCGCTCTCGCGCTCCGGGACGCCGGCGCCGAGGTGGTCTACACGGGCCTGCGCAAGAGTCCCGAGGCGATCGCGCGCGCCGCCGTGGACGAGGGCGCCGATGCCGTCGGCCTGAGCGTGCTCTCCGGCAGCCACCGGGAGCTGGTGGCCGAGACGCTGGAGCGCCTGCGCGCGCTCGGGGCGGGAGAGATTCCCATCTTCGTGGGCGGGACCATTCCCGCTGAGGATCACGCCGTGCTGCGCGCGTGGGGCGTGCGCGGCGTGTTCACGAGCGACATGCGGCTGGAGGATGTCGTGGACGCGGTCGCGCGGGCGCTGGCGTGAGCGGCCCGCTGGCCGGGCTCCGCATCCTGGAGGTGGGCCACATGCTCGCCGGCCCGTACTGCGGGATGCTGCTGGCCGATCTCGGCGCCGAGGTCGTGAAGATCGAGCCCCCGGAGGGCGACATCGGCCGCACGGTGAGCCCGCACTCGATCGGACCGCACAACGCCTACTTCGCGAGCCTGAACCGCAGCAAGCAGAGCGTCACGCTCGACCTGACCACCGACGAGGGGCAGGGGGCGCTCGGCGAGCTGGCCGCGACGGCCCACGCCCTCGTCACCAACCTGCGGCCGGCCGCCATCCGCAAGCTCGGGCTCACGTACGACCGCCTCAAGCGCTGGAACCCGCGCCTGGTGTGCGTCGCCCTCACCGGCTACGGGCTCGACAGCCCCTATGCCGACCGTCCCGCCTACGACTACGTGATCCAGGCGCTGACCGGCGTGATGGCGCTGGCCGGCGAGCCGGGCGGCCCGCCGGCCAAGACCGGCTACTCCGCCGTCGACAACTCCGCCGGCATGATGGGCGCGCTCGCGCTGCTGGCCAAGGTCGTCGAGGGCCGCGGCGGTCAGGTCGACGTCGCGATGTACGACGTGATGCTCTCGCAGCTCAACTATCTCGCGGGCGCGTGGCTCAACGCCGGCGAGCGGGTGGAGCGGCTCCCGCTCTCCGCGCACCCCTACATCGTGCCGGCACAGCTCTTCGCGACATCCGACGGCTGGCTCACCCTGTTCATCACGCACGACGACTTCTGGCGCCGCTTCTGCGACGAGGTGGGCCGGCCCGAGTGGCGGGTGGACGCCCGCTTCGCGACGATGGCCGCGCGCCGGCAGCACCGCGAGGCGGTGGTCGCCGCGGTGGCCGGGCTGCTCGCCGGCGACACGACCGAGCGGTGGGTGGCGCGGCTGGCGCCTCTCGGCGTGGTGATCGCCGGTGTGGCGACGTTCGAACAGGCCCTCGGCAGCGCCCAGGTGACCGCCCGCGACATGGTCGTGACCATCGACACGCCGGCCGGCCCCTTGCGCGCCGTCGGCAACCCGATCAAGATCGCCGGCGAGACGACGGCGTACGCGCCCCCGCCGCTGCTCGGCGAGCACAACGAACGCCTGCGAGGGCTCGGGGTCTCACCATGACCGGACGCCGGAACGGCGAGCACGGAGGCTCGACACGATGAAGCTCACGAGCGACAGCTTCAAGGACGGCGACTATCTCCGGCCGGAGCACGTGCTCTCGGCCGCCTACGGTTTCGGCTGCAGCGGCGGCAACCAGTCGCCGCACCTGCGGTGGGAGGGCGCGCCGGCGGGCACGAAGAGCTTCGCGGTCACGTGCTTCGACCCCGACGCGCCGACGGGCAGCGGCTTCTGGCACTGGGTCGTCGTCAACATTCCGCCGGGCGTGACGGAGTTACCGCTCGACGCCGGCAACCCCGCGAGCGGCAAGCTGCCGGCGGGCGCGCTGCAGGTGCGAACCGACTTCGGCCGGCCCGGCTATGGCGGGCCGTGCCCGCCGCCGGGCGACCATCCGCACCGCTACCTCTTCACCGTGTTCGCCGTGTCGATGGACACCCTGCCCGTCACGGCCGATACCTCGGCGGCGGTCGTCGGCTTCTACCTGAACTCCAACACGCTGGCCAAGGCGTCGTTGATGGGCCTGTTCAAGCGCTGAGCCAGGAGGCGAGTCCGATGACGGCATATCCCGCGTACAAGGTGGCCGCCGCGCACGTGGCCCCGGTGTTCCTCGACCTGACGAAAACCGTCGAGAAGACCTGCAGCCTCATCGAGGAGGCGGCGCGCGCGTCGAGGTGCCGCTTCATCGCCGCGCTCCCGTAGTCGGACTCACCGGTCGCGACCCGCATCGTGAGCACCGCGCTCACGCGCGCGCACGCCTCGAGGTCCTCGTACGGCAGCGGCTCTTCGAGCCAGTAGAGATCGACGGCCTCCAGCTCCCGGCCCGCGCGGATCGCCGTGGCCTCGTCCCACCCCTGGTTGGCGTCCGTGAGCAGCTTGACGTCGGGCCCGATGGCCTCGCGGAGGCGGCGCGCGCGCTCGAGGTCCTCGCGCTAGTGCCCGTGGCCCACTCGCATCTTCATGGCCCGATGGCCGTTCGCGATGAACGCCTGCGCCTCGGCGACCAGCGCGTCCACGGAGTAGTCGACCCACAGGCCCTCCGACGCGTACGTCGGGACGCGGGTGCCGTCGCCGCCGAGGAACCGGAATAAGACCCCTAGGCGGCCTTGGCTACCCCTTCCGCCTTGACCCTTTCTTGGCCTTCTTGGGCCGTGCTCCGGCCTTCCGGGCGGCTTTCTCAGAGAGATCCGCGGGCTTCGCCGAGAGTAGACCGGACACAGCGTCCTCAAAGGCGAGGC
>JAUSJX010000160.1 GCA_030647435.1 Candidatus Rokuibacteriota bacterium | reverse complement strand
GACGGCGACGAGACGCGCAGCCAGTTGATCAGCAAGGAGTGGGCGGAGCGCAAGATGCCGCCGGGCTTCCTGGCGGTGAACGGCAACAAGCGCAGCATCACGCTCGATCTCAGGCGGCCGGAGGCGGTCGAGGTCGTCAAGCGGCTCGTCGCCAAGGCCGACGTCGTGTGGGAGAACTTCCGCCCGGGCGTCATGGACAAGCTCGGGGTCGGCTACGAGACGCTGTCTTCGATAAACTCGCGGTTGATCTACTGCGCGGTCTCCGGCTTCGGCCACACGGGGCCGGAGCGGACGACGGCCGCCTTCGACGGCAAGCTGCAGGCGATGTCCGGGATCATGTCGATCACCGGCGAGCCCGCCGGCGGCCCGATGCGCGCCGGGTTCGCGATCTGCGACACGATCGGCGGCATCACCGCGGCGCTCGCGGTCTCGAGCGCGCTCTACCAGCGCACCCATACGGGGCGGGGGCAGTTCGTGGACGTCGCGATGCTCGACGCCGCGCTCGCCTTCATCCCGGGCCCGGTGTCCGAGTACACCGTGGCCGGCATCGAGCAGGGGCAGATCGGCAACGGCTCGGTGAGTCGCAAGCCGACGGCCAACCGTTTCAGGACGCGGGATGGGTTCATCGTCCTGGCCGTGCTGACGGAAAAGCAGTTCGTGAACCTCATGCGCACGATCGGTCGCCCCGACGCGCTCGACGATCCGCGGTTCAAGGACTGGGCGGCGCGGACGGACAACGTGGCGGCGCTCCGCGAGGTGATCGAAGGCGCGCTGGCGGCCGACGATGCCAAGAGCTGGGAGGCGCGGCTCACCGCGGCGGATGTTCCGAGCGCGTGCATCTGGAAGATCGACGAGATCGTCGAGCACCCGCAGCTCAAGCACCGCGACGTGCTGCAGACGGTCGACTCGCGCTACGGCCCGATGCGGCTCGTGGGCGCGGGCTTCCGGCTCGCGCACGGCAGCCCGGGCATCGACCGGGCGCCGCCGACGCTCGGCGAGCACACGAACGAGATCCTCGCTGAAGCGGGTTACAAACCCTCGGAGATCGAGCAACTGCGGCGCGACGCCGTCATCTGACCTTCCGACCCTCTTACGGCTAGACGAACGGAGATCCCCGTCATGGAGCTCGACCCCCGAACGATCGGCACCACCGCGTCGTACAAGCTCTTGATCGGCTGCGTCGTCCCGCGCCCGATCGCCTGGGTGTCGACGCTCGGCGCCGACGGTGTGCCAAATCTGGCCCCGTTCAGCTTCTTCATGGGGGTGTGCAACGAGCCGCCGACCATCGCGTTCTCCTCAGGCCGGCGGGAGAACGGCAAGAAGGACACCGTGCGGAATCTCGAGCACACCGGCGACTTCGTCGTCAATGTCGTCGACGACGCCCACGCCGAGGCCATGAACGTGACGTCGGGCGAGTACGCACCCGAGGTCGACGAGTTCGCGGTGGCGGGGCTCACGATGGCACCCGGCGTCCAGGTGCGGGCGCCGCGGCTGGCGACGGCGCCCATCAGCATGGAGTGCCGCGTGGCCCAGATCGTTTCCGTGGGCCGCGGGCCGCACAGCGTGGTGTTCGGCGAGATCGTCTACTTCCACGTGCGCGACGACGTCTACGACGGGAAGACCGGCCGCATCGACATGCACCGGCTCCAGCCTGTCGGCCGCCTGGCCGGGAACCAGTACTCCCACATCCACGACATCTTCGAGATGAAGCGGCCGAACGAGAACTACAGGGGCTGAGCGGCCGATACGATTCAGGAGCCCGCAGGCCTGCCTGCTCTATTCACGCACGCGTGTTCCGCGTCCTATGCGCCCCCTCACCCTGTCCCTCTCCCCCTCCGGGGGCGAGGGGATCGACACGGCTCCCTCTCCCTCGGAGAGGGAGAGGGTCGGGGTGAGGGTGGCGCATGTGTTCACACATAATCCGGGCTAGGCTCCGGCCGTCGCCCGGGGGGGGCGAGCAGACGCGCGAGGGCTGCGTCGAGCTGGCAGCGCCGCCAGCCGTAGGCCGTGATGCCGACGACGCCCGGGGCGAGATACTCCGCGTCCCACGGGTCGCGCATCAGCACCACGCCAAGCGCGGGCCCCGACTTCTGCAGCGCGTCGAGCAGCTTTCGGTTTGACGGGTGGAGATGGGCGTCGTAGAGGAAGAGAATGGCTGCGTCGGCGCCCCGCGCCGTCGAGGCGGCGCGCGCGATCTCGGCCTCGCCCGGCTCCACGCTGACCACCTCCACCACGGGCTCGATGCCGTACGGCGCGAGCGCCTGAGTCACGAAGCGCGCCTCGTCCAGCATCGCGTCCTCGATCGTGATGCTGTCGGCCAGCGACGACAACCGCGGGAAGACGGCGACCACGCGACCGTTGAGGGCGCGGCTGAATGCTGCGTTGGGCGGGGTCACCGGCGTCACGGCGCGGGTGGCGAGAGCCTTGGCGAGAGTCTCGCCGTCGCGCTCAGAGCGCGGCGGGCCGCCGTCGAACCGCGCGGAGCGTTTGGCCTGGAGCGTGTCGAGGCGCGCGGCGCTCTCCTCGAGTCCCCGTAGGGGCAAGACGCCGGCGCGGTAGGCCTCGAGCAGGGCCGCATGGGCTTCGCGCTGGCGCGCGGGCGTGTGGCACACGAGGAGCAGGTCGTGCCCCGCCGCTGCCGCCCGCACCGTCGCCTCGCCCACCGCGCAGATCTCGCCGATCGCGCCCATCTCGAGGTCGTCCGAGACGATGACGCCGCGGTAGCCGATCTCGCCGCGCAGGTACTCCTCGACGATCAACCGCGAGAAGGTCGCGGGCGTGTCCGGCGCGGGGTCGAGGCGTGGGTAAAGCGGGTGCGAGGTCATGATGCAGTCCACTCCCGCCTCGACGGCCGCGAGGAACGGCGGCACGTGCGTCGCGTGCATCTCGCTCCAGTCGGAGTCGATGACGGGCAGGCTCAGGTGGGCGTCTTTGGTCGCGTGGCCCTTGCCGGGGAAGTGCTTGGCGCAGGCGGAGACGCCGGCCGACTGGAGCCCGCGGATGCGCGCGGCGCCGTAGCGCGCCACCAGGGCCGGGTCCTTTCCATAGGAGCGTATGCCGATGTTCGGGCTGTAGCGCTCGGTCAGCACGTCCAGCACCGGCGAAAAGTTCACGTCCACGCCGAGCCTGCGCAGCTCGCGGCCTTCGAAGCGCCCTTGGCGGTTGACGAAGTTGACTTCTCCCGCGGTGCCCGCGGCCAGGTTATCGGGGAAGATGGTGACGGCGCGGCCGAGCATGATGACGCGCCCGCCCTCATGGTCGGTGGCGACCAGCAGCCTGCGGCCGAGCGCTTCCTCGAGGCCTGTCAGAAGGCGGTGAAGCCGCTCCGCCGTCTCGAAGTTGCGGCGGTAGAGCATGAGGCCTGCCGCCTGTGTCTCACGGAACAGGCGGACGTCATCCTGGCTCAGGTCGGGCCCCGGCAGCCCGAACATGAGACGGCGGCCCACGAGCGCCTCGAGCGTCACTTCGCTCTCCGGTGTCTCACGCTCGCCGCCGCCGCCCCCACCAGGGCGAGCCCCACGCCCGAGACGGCGAGCATCGTGTCGTCGAGCCCGGCATCCACGAGCCGGCCCAGCACCGCCGTGCCGACGGCGATGCCGGTGAAGAGGTTGAAGGCGAAGAGGGAGAAGGCCTTGCCGCGCGCGGTCGAGCTGATCTCGGTGCCGCGCAGCTGAAGCGTCGAGTGCAGGCCCACGAATCCGAGCCCCAGCATCAGCATGGATGCCGCGAAGGCGGGCCAGGGCCAGCGCGGGATCAAGACGAAGAAGGCGGCGGACATGAGGAAGCCGCCCGTGCCGGCCAGCGCGTTTTCCGACAGCCTGCGGCGGAACGGCGCCATCAGCGAGCCTCCCACCATGGTGCCCACGCCGAAGAGCGCGATCAGGAGTCCGATCTGGAGCTGGTCGAGGCCGAGGCGGCGGTGGGCGAAGGCCCCGAGATAGGTGACGGCGCCCCAGCAGAGGAAGCCCTCGGTGAAGATCAGGACGTAGACGAGGAGCGCCCGCGGTTCGGTGAGAAAATCCATGTAGCGTACGACGCGTTCGCCCGCGCCCGCGCTGCGCGGAGGCCGCCCCGCGCCGAGCGAAAACATGAGCCACACCGGCACGAGCGCGAGGAGGCCGTAGCCCGCGAGCATTGCCCGCCACGAGATGAAGTGAGCGACCATGCCGCCGATGGAGGCGGAGAAGGCGAGCCCGGCGGACGTGACCACGGCGAAGCGCGCGATGGCGACCTGGCGCTCGGTGTACGCGTACGTGTCGCCGATGTAGACGATCGTGAGCGGAATGACGGCGCCCGCGAAGGCTCCGGCCAGGAGCCGCGCCGCCACGAACTGCCAGGTGGTGAGCGACAGCGCGGACAGCACGCTGCAGGCGCTGAAGCCGAGCGCCGCGGTGCGGATGACCGCGATGCGGCCGAAGCGGTCGGACAGCGGGCCGTAGACGAGCTGGCCCGTGCCGTAGGCGAGGGAGTACGTCGTCATGGCGAGGCCGGTCGCGCCCGCCGTGGCGCCGAACGATGTCGCGATGGACGGCAGGACCGGCGCCAGGATGCGCACGTCCACCGAGACCAGGAAGGCCAGGGTGAAGAGCAGGACGAGCGGCGTCATCAATAGAGCAGGAACGGGCGGCGCGCGCGGGCGAAGCGTGCGAGGTCGCGGCGCCACGAGGCCTCGAGGTGCCTGAGCTGCGCCCCGCCCTCGATCGCGCGGCGAATGGACGGGCCGCCCCCGAGGAGATCGATGGGGAGCTTGCGCCGCTCGAACTCGTACGGCGGTTTCCGCCACCTGAAGTGCCGTGGGGCCTGCCTGCGCGCCTCCGCGAGGAGCGCAGCGTAGGTCGCCACGGGCTTGAAGCGGTCCGGGTCCGTCACGTGGACCTGCACGCCGCCGCAGCGCTGCCCCTTCCACTTGTGGAAGGCGGGCTCGAAGCCGATCGCGCGAAAGCGCGCTCCCGGCAGCCGTCTGCGCGTGAGCGCCCGCTCGAGCCGCGCCCCGTCCAGGAAGGGGGCGCCGATCCATTCGAAGGGACGCGTGGTGCCGCGGCCTTCGGAGAGGTTGGTGCCCTCGACGAGGCAGCCGCCGGGATAGACGCGCGCCGTGTCCGGCGTCGGCATGTTCGGCGACGGCGCCACCCAGGGCAGCCCCGTGTTCTCCCAGCGCATGGCGCGCTTCCAGCCGAGCATCGGGACCACCGTCAGGTCGCATCCGAGCCCGTGCGTGTCGTTGAGATAGCCCGCCAGCTCGCCGATCGTCATGCCGTGTCGCGTCGGCAGGGGATAGAGACCGACGAACGAGGCGAAGCGCGGATCCGGCATATTGCCTTCGAGCTTCTCGCCGCCGAGCGGATTCGGCCTGTCGAGCACGACCACAGGGCGCTCGGCCCGCGCGGCCCCGCGCATCGCGAGCGCCATGGTCCAGACGAAGGTGTAGTAGCGCGCGCCCACGTCCTGGAGATCCACCACGAGGGCGTCGAGCCCTTCGAGCGCGCGCGGGTCGGGGGCGAGGCGCTTCCCGTACAGGCTCACGACGGGGAGGCCGGTCAGCGCGTCGCGCTCGGCGCCGATCTTCGCGTGGTCCTGGGCAGCTCCCGTGAGGCCGTGCTCCGGCGCGAAAAGACGGCGGAGCTTCACGCCGCGGATCGCGCCGATGGCGCGCGGCGCACTCGTCAGGCCGCGGGTGACGGAGGCCTGGTGGCAGAGGAGGCCGACGGTGCGCCCGCGGAGGAGAGACGGGAACCGCGAGACCAGCACGTCGAGGCCCGACAGGACGGCGGCCATGGATCCTTATAGTAGGGTAGGCTCTGACGTCATGGCGAGGATTCACTACGACCGCCTGCCCACCGAGCGCCCCAACCCGCGAAGCCGCGCGCTCGACCGGCTGAGCCCCGTCGCGATCGCGCGCTTGATGAACCGAGCCGATCGCGAAGCGGTGAAGGCCGTCGGCCGCGCGGCCCCGGCCATCGGCCGCGCGGTGACGGCCATCGTGGCGCGCCTCGGCCGCGGCGGCAGGCTCATCTTCGTGGGCGCCGGCACCAGCGGCCGGCTGGGGGTCATCGAGGCGGCCGAGTGCCCCCCTACCTTTAATACACGTCCCGGCCAGGTCCAGGCGGTGATGGCCGGCGGGCGGCGGGCGGTATTCCGATCGGTGGAGGGCGCCGAGGACGACGCCCGCGCGGGAGCCCGCGCGGTCCGCGGGCGCGCCCGTCGTCGCGACGCGGTCGTGGGCATCGCCGCGAGCGGCGTGACGCCGTTTGTCCGCGCGGCGCTCGGCGAGGCCCGCAGGCGCGGCGCCCTCACCGTGCTCGTGACGTGCAATCCGTCCGCCCCGCGCGCAGCGGCGCGCGTCATCATCGCGCTCGGCGTCGGGCCGGAAGTGCTCGCGGGCTCGACCAGGCTCAAGGCGGGGACCGCGACCAAGCTCACCCTCAACACGCTGACCACCGCCGCCTTCACGCGGCTCGGCAAGGTCCACGGCAACCGGATGGTGGATCTCCAGCCGAAGTCGGCCAAGCTCCGCGCCCGCGCCCGGCGGCTCGTGCGGGATCTCGGTCACGTGAGCGCGGTGCGCGCCGGGAAGCTTCTCGATCAGGCAGGCGGGAGCGCCAAGGTCGCGGTCGTGATGGCGCGGCACCGCGTGACGGCCACCGAGGCGAGGCGGAGGCTCAGAAGCGCGGGCGGCTTCCTCGGGCCCGCAGCGGGGATCTGAGCGCGGCTACGAGTGGCTCGGGCCCGCTGTGTCTTCCGATCTCACCGGCGTCTGCCCGCGGAGGAAATCGAAGTCCACTCCCTCGTGGGCCTGGAGCACGTGGTCGAGGAAGAGCCTGCCGTAGCCCCGCGTGAAGTGCGGAGGGCGCGGCTTCCACTTCGCCCGGCGGCGCGCCAGCTCGTCATCAGGGACGCGTAGCGTCAGGCGGCGGTTCGGCACGTCGAGCTCGATCTCGTCCCCGTTCTCCACCAGCGCCAGCGGTCCGCCCACCTCCGCCTCGGGCGAGACGTGAAGGACCACGGTCCCGTAGGAGGTGCCGCTCATGCGGGCGTCGGAGATCCTGACCATGTCCTTGATACCCTTCTTGAGCAGCTTCTGCGGGATGGGCGCGGCCCCCCACTCGGGCATGCCGGGCGCGCCCTTGGGCCCGACCCGCTTGAGGACGAGCACGGACGTCGGGTCCACCGAAAGATCCGGGTCGTCGATCCGCGCGTGCAGGTCGTGGTGGTCCTCGAAGACGACGGCACGCCCGCGGTGGGTCAGGAGATGCTGCGAGGCGGCCGACTGCTTGAGCACGGCGCCGCTGGGGCAGAGGTTGCCCGTCAGGATGACCGTGCCGCCCTCGCTCGAGATCGGCATCGCGAGCGACCGGATCACGTCCGGGTTCATGTTTCTAGCACTCGCCACGTTCTCGGCGATGGACGCGCCCGTGACGGTGGGCGCGTCGCGGTGGAGGAGCGGCAGGAGCTCCTTCATGACCACGGGTAGCCCGCCCGCGTAGAAGAAGTCTTCCATCAGGTACTTGCCAGAGGGGCGCACGTTGACCAGAAACGGCGTCGTCCGCGACAGCTCGTCGAAGCGCGAGAGCGGAAGCGCCACGCCGGCCCGTCCCGCGATGGCGACAAGGTGGATGATCGCGTTGGTCGAGCCGCCTATGGCCATGTCGGCGCGGATTGCGTTGTCGAAGGCGTTGGCCGTGAGGATCTTCGACGGCTTGAGCCCGTCACGCGCCATCTCCATGATGCGGCGCCCGCTCATCTCGGCGAGCACCATGCGCCGTGAGTCGGGCGCGGGGATGGCCGCATTCCCGGGCAGCGTCATGCCGAGCGCCTCGACCATCGAGGCCATGGTCGAGGCCGTGCCCATGACCATGCAGTGCCCGGCCGAGCGGGACATGCACGACTCCATCTCGCACCATTCTTCCTCGGACAGGCGGCCGGCGCGCCGCTCGGCCCAGTAGCGCCAGTTGTCGGTGCCCGAGCCGAGCTCTTCCTGCCCCCACATGCCGCGCAGCATGGGCCCGCCCGTGACCATGATGGCCGGCACGTCGGCCGAGGCGGCGCCCATGAGCATCGCCGGCGTCGTCTTGTCGCAGCCCGACAGGAGGACTACACCATCGAGCGGGTAGGCGCGGATGCACTCCTCCACGTCCATGGCCATGAGATTCCGGAAGAGCATGGTCGTGGGCTTCATGAGGACTTCGCCCAGCGAGATCGTCGGGAACTCGAGCGGGAAGCCGCCGGCCGAGAGCACCCCGCGCTTGACGGCCTCTGCGACCTGGCGGAGATGCGAATTGCAGGTGGTCAGCTCGGACCAGGAATTGGCGATGCCGATGACCGGGCGGCCGTCGAACATCTGATCGCTCCACCCTTCGGCCTTGAGCCAGGAGCGATGGGCGAAGCCGTCGAGGTCCTTCTTGTCGAACCAGTTCCTGCTGCGAAGCTCGGGGCCTGCCATGGGGCGTTTCCTCCAGGGTAGGGTTTGACACGGTTGGGTTGGGGTGGCCGCCAGTATAGAATGGTCGGCGCCGTAGTCTGAGACAACATGTGGCACGAGCCGAAGGCGAGGGGCGCAGGGAGGCGAGGCCCCAATCATGAAAATCGAGAAGGTCAGGACCTACCATCTGCGCGTGGAGCTGACACCGGCCGAGGCGTTCGCATATTCTCAAGCCCGGATCGCCTCTCGGACGGCCATGCTGGTCGAGATCGTGGCCGACGACGGCCGCTCGGGCTGGGGCGAAGCCTACGGGCCGCCGGCGCCGAGCAAGACCATCATCGACGAGCTCTACGCGCCGCGGCTCATCGGCCGCGACCCCATGGACACGACCGTCATCTGGGAAGAGCTCTACGCGGCGATGCGCGACTACGGCCGCACGGGCTTCCCCGTGGCGGCCCTGTCCGCGGTGGACATCGCGCTGTGGGACCTCAAGGGCAAAATTCTCGGCCAGCCCGTGGCCAAGCTCCTGGGCGGCCTGTTCCGCACTCAGCTGACGGCGTACGCGACGGGACTCTACCGGCACGACGTCCCCGACCACGCCGCCGCGCTCGCCGCCGAGGCGCGCGCCTATATCAACGACGGGTTTCACTTAATGAAGCTCAAGGTCGGCTTCGGAGTGGAGGAGGACGCGCGCAATGCGCGCGCGGTGCGCGAGGCGATCGGACGCGAGTGCCGCCTCGCGGTCGACGCCAACCACGCCTACGACGCCATGACGGCCATCCGGCTCGGTCGCCTCATCGAGCCCCTGGACATCGCGTGGTTCGAGGAGCCGGTGGTGCCCGAGGATCTCGACGGCTACCTGCAGGTGAAGCAGGCCCTCAAAATGCCCATCTCGGGCGGCGAGGCCGAGTACGCGCGCTTCGGCTTCCGCGCGCTCGTCGCGCGCCGCTGCGTGGACATTCTCCAGCCGGACATCTGCGGCTGCGGCGGCTTCACCGAGGCCGCTCGCATCGCCGCGCTGGCCAACACGTGGGGCGTCACGATCTATCCGCACGTCTGGGGCAGCGCGGTGGGGCTCCACGCGAGCGTTCAATGGGCGGCCTCGCTGCCGCCGAATCCGGCGGCGCTCTACCCGGGCGAGCTCTGGTTCGAGCTCGACAGGACGCCCAATCCCTTCCGCGAACAGTTGGCGGTCGAGCCGCTCAAGCGCGCCGGTGCTATCATCGGGGTCCCCGACCGGCCCGGGCTCGGCCTCGAGGTGGATCGCGCCGTGCTGGAGCGCTACGCAGTCACGACAGGAGAGACGAAGCGATGAGACTTCAGGGCAAGGTGGCGGTGGTGACCGGCGGCGGCGCCGGCATCGGACGTGGGATAGTCCTGTGCATGGCCAAGGAGGGCGCCGACATCGCCATCCCTGACATCCAGGACGCCAACGCCGAGGCTGTGGTGAAGGAGGTCCAGGCCCTCGGGCGCAATGCGGTATCAATGCGCTGTGACGTGACCAAGGCCGCCGACGTCAAGGCCTCGATCGATCGAGTCAAGAAAGATCTCGGCCGGATCGACATCCTGGTGAACAACGCCGGCATGGCCTCCGCCCCCGGCATGCCCTTTACCAACAATTCGGAAGAAGACTGGGACAAGACCTACGCGGTCAACCTCAAGTCGGTCTTCCTCACGTGCAAGGAGATCGCGCCCTACTTCATCGAGCGGAAGGCGGGCCGTATCATTAACATTGCCTCGATCGCCGGGCCCCTGGCGGCCCAGACCATGCCGCCCTACTCGGTCGCCAAGGGCGGCGTCATCACCTTCACGCGCGTGCTCGCCAAGGATCTGGCGGCGCATGGGATCACCGTCAACGCGATCTGCCCCGGCGTGCTGTGGACGGCCTTCTGGGAGAAGCTCGCCCAGTACCTCGCCGACACCAACCCCGCCTTCAAGGGGATGACGGCTCGCCAGGTCTTCGACAAGCGCGTCGGCGACATCATCCCCCTGAAGCGCGAGCAGACGCCCGAGGACATCGGCTGGGCCGCCACCTTTCTCGCCTCCGAGGAAGCGAGGAATATCACGGGACAAGCGCTGAACGTAGATGGCGGCTCGGTGATGCACTAAAGGGCCATGTACGCTCTTCTCCTCGCGCTGCTCCTGCTTGTTCCGGCGCTGCCCGCGCTGGCGCAGACGGCGAAGCCCGTGCCGACAGAGGCGACGGAGCCCGTCATCAAACAGCTCGAGGCATTCCGCAGGGGCGACTTCGACACCGCGTACACGTTCGCGTCCTCTGAGATCAAGGAGCAGTTCAGCCGCCCCGCCTTCGAGCAGATGGTCAAGACGGGATACCCGGAGATCGCCCACTCGACCTTCGCCACCATCGCGGCATCCGCCGTCGCGCCGAACGGCCACGTCTACCTCTCGGTCAAGATCCGCGGCGCCAACGGCAACAGCATCGAGGCGTTCTACGAGCTGGTGCCCGAGAGCGGCCGGTGGAAGATCAACGGCGTCACCGCCAAGCCCGACCCGGGCCTGGTCTCTCTCCCTCTCCCCTCTGGGGACAGGGTCAAGTACCCCCCTCTCCCCTCTGGGGAGAGGGTAGGGTGAGGGGGATGTAATGGACTTCGACTTCACGCCAGAGCAGCAGCGCTTCCGCGCCGAGGCCCGCGCCTGGCTCGCCGAGAACGTCCCCGCCGATTTGAAAGGCAAGGGCTTCGCCGCCTCGCGCGCCGACCGGCAGGAAGTGGACCGGTTGCGCGAGTGGCAGCGGACATTGCACAAAGCGGGCTACGTCGGCCTCGACTGGCCCGCCGAGTACGGCGGCCGCGGTGTCTCGATCATGGAGCAGATCATCCTCTACGAGGAGATGTCGCGGGCCGAGGCGCCGCCGCCGGTCAACCGCAGCGGCATCTCCATGCTCGGCCCGACGATCATGACCCACGGCACGGCCGCGCAGAAGGCGCGTCACCTCGGCAAGATCCTGAACGCCGAGGAGATCTGGTGCCAGGGCTTCTCCGAGCCCAACGCCGGCAGCGATCTGGCCAATCTCCAGACGCGCGCCGTCCTCGACGGTGACTCGTACGTCATCAACGGCCAGAAGGTCTGGACGAGCATGGCGCACGTCTCGGAGTGGGGGTTTTTCCTGGTCCGCACGGATCCCAGCGCCGCCAAGCACAAGGGCATCAGCTTCATCCTCGTGGACATGAAGACGCCGGGCATCTCCATCCGGCCGCTCCGGCAGATCACGGGCGAGGCCGAGTTCAACGAGGTCTTCCTCGAGAACGTGCGCGTGCCGGCCTCGAACGTCGTCGGCAAGGTCAACGAGGGGTGGGGCGTGGCTATCACGACGCTGGCCCACGAGCGCGATGTCTTGACCATGATCCGCCACATCAGCCTGCGCACGGCGCTCGAGCGCCTGATCGCGCTCTCGAAGCGAACGATGCGGAACGGCAGGCCGGCCTCCAAGGACCCGGTGCTGAGACAGAAGATCGCGGGCCTCCAGGTCGCCGAGCGCTGCCTGCAGCTCAACGGCTACCGGAGCCTGACGAGGATTCTCCAGGGCGCGCACCCGGGCCCGGAGGGCTCAACCTCCAAGCTCTTCTGGAGTCAGGTGGACCAGGAGCTGGCCGACGTCGCCACCGAGGTCATCGGCCCGTACTCGCAGATCGCCGCGCCGAGCGCGCTCGCCCCCGACGACGGCCAGTGGGAGTTTTACGCGCTGCTCGCGCGCGGCAGCGGCATCCGCGCCGGCACCTCGGAGATCCTCCGCAACATCCTGGGCGAGCGGGTGCTCGGACTTCCCAAGGACTGATATCGAACCGAGGAGACCCATGGCCGCCCAGACCGACGAGCTGCTCTACGACGTCAAGGACAAGATCGCTACGCTCACGCTCAACCGCCCGGACAAGATGAACGCCTTCACGGGGCCCATGATCGACCGCTGGGCCTGGGCGCTCAACGAGGCCCAGCGCGACCCCGGCGTCAACGTGGTCGTGGTGACGGGCTCAGGCAAGGCGTTCTGCGCGGGCGGCGACGTGACGCGCATGGGCGAGGGCGAGCCCACGCCGCTCGACCACAAAAACCAGCTCTGGGAGGGCATCCACCGCGTGCCCAAGGCGCTCGAGCAGATGGACAAGCCCGTCATCGCGATGATCAACGGCGTGGCGGTGGGCGCCGGCATGGGCATGTCGGTGATGTGCGACCTGCGCATCGCCGCCGACACCGCGCGCTTCTCGACGGGCTACGTCCGCGTCGGCCTCGTGCCCGGCGACGGCGACACGTATTTCCTGCCGCGCCTCATCGGCACGGCCAAGGCGCTCGAGCTGCTCTGGACCGCCGACTTCATCGAGGCGCCCAAGGCGCTCGAGCTCGGCATCGTCAACCGCGTCGTCGCGGCCGAGAAGCTGGCGGAGGAGACCTACGCGCTCGCGCGCCAGATCGCCGACGGGCCGCAGATACCTATAAGGATGATCAAGAGGCTGGTCTACCAGTCCATGCGCCTCGACCTGCGCACGCACCTCGACCTCGTGTCGTCGCACATGGGGCTGGTGCGCCAGACGTCCGACCACAAGGAAGGCGTCCAGGCCTTCAAGGACAAGCGCCCGCCGAAGTTCACCGGGCGGTAGGAGTCGCGGCGCGAGGCGGGCGGCCGCTACACGGCCTCCGCGATCGCCTTGCCGAGGTCCGCCGTCCGCGCCTTGCCGCCGATGTCGGGGGTGCGCGGCGCGTCGGAGCCGGGCTCCAGCACGCTCTCGATCGCCCGCACGATGGCCGCTGCCGCGGCCTGCTCGCCGAGGAAATCCAACATCATCGCGCCCGACCAGATCTGCCCGATCGGGTTGGCGATCGCCTTGCCATAGATGTCCGGCGCCGAGCCGTGCACGGGCTCAAAGAGCGAGGGGAACGCGCGCTCCGGGTTCATGTTGGCCGACGGCGCGATGCCGATGGTGCCGGCGGTCGCGGGGCCGAGGTCGGAGAGGATGTCGCCGAAGAGATTCGAGGCGACGATCACGTCGAAGCGCTGGGGGTTGAGCACCATCTGGATGGTCAGGCCGTCGATGTGGTACTGGTCGGTCTTCACCTGCGGATACTGCTTGCCCATCGCCGCGAAGCGCTCGTCCCAGTAGGGCATGGTGATCGAGATGCCGTTGGACTTGGTCGCCGACGTGACCTGCTTTCTCGGGCGCGTCATCGCCAGCTCGAAGGCGAACTTCATGATGCGGTCGACGCCCGTCCGGGTGAAGCAGGACTGCTGCGTGACGAACTCGCGGTCGGTGCCCTCGAACATCCGGCCGCCCACCGAGGAGTACTCGCCCTCGGTGTTCTCGCGGACCACGAAGTAGTCGATGTCGCCGGGCTTGCGGCCCGCGAGCGGGCAGGGGATGCCGGGCATGAGCTTGACCGGGCGCAGGTTGACGTACTGGTCGAAATCGCGGCGGAACTTGATGAGCGAGCTCCACAGCGACACGTGGTCGGGCACGAGCGCGGGCCAGCCCGCCGCGCCGAAGTAGATCGCGTCGTGGCCGCCGACGAGCTCCTTCCAGTTCTCGGGCATCCACTGGCCGGTCTTCACCAGCCGGTCAGAGTTCCAGTCGAAGTGATCGAGCGTGAGCGTGAAGCCGCACTTGCGCGCGGCGGCGTCGAGCGCGCGCACCCCCTCGGGCATCACCTCTTTGCCGATGCCGTCGCCGGGGATCACGGCGATGCGATAGGTCTTGTTCATGACGGCTCCTTTGGTCTGTTTCTCTTGGTGCGCTGCTAGGAGCATAGCCGCGCATGCTCACCGCCGCAAGCGGAGCGTCAGATCTGCTTGCGGAGGAAGTCGGCCTTGTCCATCCGGGCGCGGATGGCGGCGGCGTAGCGCTGGTAGGCCTGGCTCCTGCTGCCAGGGTGCCACAAGGCCGGCCGGGGGAGCGAGGCCGCGAGCAGTGACGCGTCCCCCTCGCCGAGATCCGCCGGGGCCTTCCCGAAGTACGCCTGCGCCGCGGCGCCCACGCCGTAGATGCCGGGACCGAATTCGGCCACGTTCAAGTAGACCTCGAGGATGCGCCGCTTGCCGAGCGTGCGCTCGAGCTGCCAAGTCAGGATGGCCTCCTTCACTTTCCGTAGCGGATTGCGGCTCGGCGACAGCCAGAGGTTCTTGACGAGCTGCTGGGTGATGGTCGAGGCGCCGCGCGGGGCTTCGCCGTCGTGCAGGGCTCCTTCGACCGCGACCTTGACCTCGCCCCAGTCGAAGCCGCGGTGGGAGAAGAAGTTGATGTCCTCCGCGACGAGGACGGCGCGCTTGATGTCGGGCGAGATGGAGGAGTAGGGAGTCCAGCGGATCGCGACCTGCGCGGTTCGTCCCGCCGCGCGCTGGATCTCCTTGTGGCGCTCGATGAAGGCCGTGGTCGCGGGCGGGCGGGTCGCGAGCGCTTTCACGTCCGGCCAAGTCGCGGCCTCCCAGCCGACCCAGGCGGCGAGCGCGAGCGCGCCCAACAGCAGGAGACGGCGCCAGAGACGCCGCGCGAGGGAGTGGCGCGCCACCGTCAAACGGGCTTGAGGCCCGTGCGGTGCCGCTGGGCGAGGGCCTGGTAGCCGGCGGGATTGATCGCCACCCAGCGCTCCGCGGGCGTTCCCGCCAGCGGGCCCTTGACCTTGCAGGGCGAGCCCAGCGCCAGCATCCCGTCGGGGATCTCGGTCCCCGGCGTGAGGAGCGAGCCCGCGCCGATCATGGCGCGCACGCCGATCTTGGCGCCGTCGAGGACCGTCGAGCCGTTGCCAACCAGGCATTCCTCTCCCAGCGTCGCCGCGTGGACCAGGCAGAGGTGGCCGACCGTCGCGCCGGGGCCGATGTCGCTGCCGCCGGCCGGCGTGACGTGGATCACGGAGCAGTCCTGGACGTTGGCACCGCGCCTGATGATGATCGGCGAGAAGTCCGCGCGCACGACGGCGTTGTACCAGACCGAGGCGTTCTCCTCCACGGTGACATCGCCGATCAGGCACGCGGTCGGGGCGATGAAGGCCGTGGGATGCACACGCGGCGACTTGCCTTCGAACGAGAAGAGGGGCATGGACGGCTCCTTTCGTGGGTGGTCGTCCGTTGATAGCACCCGTTGGGTGGACATGGCAAGAGGCCGGGTGTAGCCTTCCGCCCATGGGCGCGCCGAAAATCGTCGCCGTCGCCACCGCCACGCCGCCCCACCGCTTCGATCAGGCGACGCTCTTGCGGATCGCGGGTTACGACGACGCGCTCCGCGCCGGCTTCTTCACCAACAGCCAGATCGACGGCCGCCACCTCTACCTCGACCCCGAGACGTTCACGCCGGACGAGAGCGTGGACGAGGTGCAGGCGCGCTTCCGCAGGGGCGCCATCGAGCTGGGCGCGGACGCCGTGCGGCGCGTCGTCGAGCGCGCCGGCTGGGACCCGGCCGACGTCGACTTCCTCGCGACGACCACGTGCACGGGACGCCTCTGCCCCAGCCTGGACGCGCATCTCATCGCCGAGCTCGGTCTCAAGTCCACGATCCAGCGGGTGCACGTGGGCGACACGGGCTGCGCCAGCGCCATGGTCGCGCTCCAGCAGGCCGTCAACCACCTCCACGCCTTCCCGCGTCACCGCGCCGTGGTCGTCGCCGTCGAGATCTGCTCGGCGGCCTACTTTTTCGACGACAGGCTCGAGAGCGCCGTGGCGCACGCCATCTTCGCCGACGGCGCGGGGGCGCTCGCGGTGAGCGGCGAAGGCGAGGGCCCCGCTATCGTCGGCCACCAGAGCCTCTTCCGCTCCGAGCACCTGCCCGCGATGGGCTTCGAGTTTCCCGGCGGCCGCCAGCGCGTTGTCCTGTCCAAGGAAGTGCGGCGGATCGGCGCCGCCATGATGAAGGAGATGGCCGACAGCCTCATGGTTTCGCAGGGGCTCAAGAAGGAAGACGTCCGCCACTTCGTGCTGCACTCGGCCGGCCGCCGTGTGATCGAGCAGGCTCGGCGGCTCCTGGACCTCGACGACTCGCAGGTCGCCCACTCGCGCCGCGTGCTCAAGCGCTTCGGCAACATGTCCTCGGCGACTGTCGTCTTCGTGCTCGAGGACACGCTCAACTCCGGGCAGCCGGTGGCGGGCGACTGGGGGTTGATGATCGCGCTGGGCCCCGGCTTCGCCGCCGAGGGCGCCCTCCTGAGGTGGTGACGTGGCTTTCCTGAAACCGACGCCGCTCGAGCGCGACGCCGACGCGGTCGAAATGATGGACCGCCCCGCGTCGTTCGATGACATCGCCGGCTCCCTCGAGGCCATCACTCAGCTCAACGGTTTTTTCGGCGGACGCCGGCTGACGCTGCGCCATGTGCGCGACCTGTTGGCCTCGTTGCCCGCCGACAGGCCGGTCACGGTGCTCGACGTGGGCGCGGGCGCGGCGGACATCCCGGTGGCGCTGGTCCGCTGGGCGCGGCGCACGGGACGGCGCATCCGCGTGCTCGCCCTCGACCGCGACAACGCCACGCTCAAGTACGCCCGCGGCTACGCGGCCGCGTATCCCGAGATCACGCTCATCCAGGGCGACGCTCTCGCGCTCCCAGTTCGACCCGGGTCGGTGGACCTGGTCATCTCGGCGCTGACCCTCCACCATCTCCAGCCGGAGGAGGCGACACGCTACCTGGCAGAGATGGATGCCGCAGCGCGGCTCGGCTGGGTGGTCAACGATCTCGTGCGCGGGCGCGCGGCCCATCGTCTCGTCTGGCTTCTCACGCGCCTATTCTCGCGGAGCGCGATGGCGCGACACGACGGGCCGATGTCCATCCTGCGCTCCTACACGCCTCCCGAGGTCACCGCGCTGTGCCAGAAGGCTGGGTTCTTCGACGTGAAGGTCGTCCATCACGCCGTGCTTCTCCGCCAGTGCGCGGTGAGAGCGAAGGTATGAAGACGGCCGACGTGGTCGTGGTCGGCGCGGGGCCGGCAGGAGCGGCCGCCGCCATTCTGCTGGCCGAGCGCGGCTGGGCGGTGGCGCTCCTCGACAAGGCCGGCTTCCCGCGCCCGAAGATCTGCGGCGAGTACCTCTCTCCCGAGGCCTCGCGCATCCTCGACAGGCTCGGCGTGCTCAAGACGGTGGACCAGGCGGGGGCGCAGCCGCTCCGCGGCATGAGGATCGTCGCCCCCGACGGCACCGCGCTCGACGGCGCCTATCCGACATCCGGGCCGTGGCGCGGCTATCGCGACCACGCGCTCGCGATCCCGCGCGAGGTGCTCGACCGGATCCTGGTGGAGCGCGCGAAGAGTTTGCCAGTAGACGTGAGGGAGCGCCACCGCGTGACGGGGCTCGTGGGCGACTCGGGACACGTCGCGGGAGTGAAGGCGCAGGACGAGGATGGCCGGGAGCTCGAGATCCGCGCCCGGCTCGTCGTGGGCGCCGACGGCCGCTCGTCCGTCGTGGCGGCGAGCCTCGGGCTCTTGCGGCCGCACCCGCTCCGCCGCATGGCGCTGATCCAGCACGTGGCCGGCCTCCAGGGCTTGGGCGATCGCGGCGAGATCTACATCGACCCGCCCGACTACGCGATCCTGAACCCCGTGGCGCCGGGACTGGTCAACCTGGGCCTCGTGGTGCCGCTTGCCCACGCCGCGCCGTGGAGCGGCAGGCTCGAGACCTTCTTCCGCGCGCGGCTCAAGCAGCTCCGCCACCTGGCCCCGCGGCTCGCGGGCATGGAGCCCGCCGGCCGCCTCATGGCGATGGGGCCGCTGGCGTATCGAGTGGGCGAGGCTCGCGTGGGCGGCGTGCTTCTGGCGGGTGACGCGGCGGGCTTTTACGATCCCTTCACCGGCGAGGGGCTCTTCACGGCGCTGCGCTCGGCGGAGCTCCTCGCCGAGACGGCGCACGCGGCGCTCACTCGCGGCGATCTGTCCGCTCGGGCTCTCGCGCCGTACGCGCGGGCGCGCCACCGCGAGTTCGCCGCGAAGTCCCGCGTGTCACGCGGGATCCAGCTCCTCATCGCTCGGCGCGGGCCGGCCAACCTTGCCGCACACGCCCTCGCGCGCCGGCCGGCCCTGCTCGGCGTCCTCATGGGAGTGATCGGCGACTTCGTGCCTCCCCGGGAGCTTTTCCGTCAGGCCATCCGCCGTCCCCGGTGACCCTTCCGCCAAGCGGCTCGGCTGCCACGCGGCTTGGTAGTGTCTCAGTTTGACATTCAGTGGTCCCGGCCCGGAAAGACCTGAACCCACCCCCATTTGTCCTCGTGTTTCCCGTACCTCTCTCCGCACAGGTATTCGGTTCCCCGACCAGCCAGCTTTCGCTCGTATCAGGCGGC